>JBKDSL010000078.1:0-16546 GCA_046340555.1 Bacteroidota bacterium | reverse complement strand
GAATACGCTTTGGGCGCAGCATCCGCGAGAACATGGAGAGTATCCGCCCTTGCATGTGTCCCGAGAGCATTCTCGGCATAAGAACTTTTGCATAAGTCTCCCGATTCAGTTGTTGAAGTAGCTCGGGCTCGGCCTCGGTGTGTGACTCCGCGTAAGCGCTGATTTTGCTATCCAAAAAATCCATAATTGCGAATCTTATAAATTGATTATTTCGAAACCCGGTTCTTCCCGGATTCAGCTTTTTGGTCGATACTGTTTTGATATTCGTGCCTGCGAAGTGCCAGGCATTTCTTGTACCATTCGAGCGCCTTTTTTTTGTCGCCCGATTGCTCATACATGTTTCCCATCAACAAGGCGGAGTTGGCTGCGAAATACCAAGTATGATCTTTACCGTTATTGTAGGTGGAATTGTAGTAACGAATAGCGCGCTCGGTCATTTTTTTCTTCTCGCAAATCCGGGCCATCCGGTAGGTGAACTCCAATTGATCGCGCAATGAAGAAACCTTGGCAGTTGGAATGCCTGATAGCTTCTGCAGCGCTTCATCATAGTTGCCTCCATCAAAAAGCAATCTGCATTCCAACAAGTAAACATTGGGCACGTCTCCCGATTCAGCTTGTCGCTGCGCTTGATGGTCTTCGTCAGTGAAGGAGGCTCCTCGAGTCAAAACACGCGCCATGTTCTGCTTGTATCCGGCAGAGTCGCCTTGAAGTAAGCTGATCCAGGCAAGCTTATGCAGTGAGGCTTTTACAAAACTGTGTCCTTTATAGTTGTTCACGTAAGTGGCAAACGATTTAGATGCCTCTTTGGTTTGCATCGCACCTAGTTGAAGCAATCCTTTTTGAAAAGCTACGTAGTTCAAAGGGTAGGAGGTAGTGCTAGGTCGGTAGCTGTTAAGTAAAGCCAATGCATCGCGAAAGCGCTCCGCCTTCAATAAAGTGTTCGCTTGGAAAAAGAGGAATAGCCCACTTGGGTTGTTGGCATGCTTCGCCATTAGCTCCAGCGCCCTCTTTTCGTTTTTTTCAAAGTGCGAAGCGCAAAATGCACGCATCAGCAATGTTTCATCCAAAAGAAAGCTGAATTCTACATCTTTATTCAAGGATGAAATCGCCTCATCCATTTCGTTTGCACCCTGTCCTATGCTACCATACATCCCCGCAAGGTTTGCCAACCACTTGTAGTTTTCGGGCACCGACCCCATGGCCATGTGTAACACGCCGGCGGTGCGTTTAGCTGGAGCAAAATCGGGATGCTTCTTGCGCACTTCCATGATCTGCAGGAAAGCCTTGCGAATGTTGTAACCTGCAGACACAAACTCTTGTCTCTTCAGTTTCACGAGCGCCAGTCGAAGCAGCAACTCGCTCCTCGCTTGGCCTTTCCATGGATTGGTTTCTGGTAGATCTTCCAGTAATTCCAAGCATATGCCGGTCGACTTCTGCAAGGTTAAGAAGTCGGTTTGCTCCTCCGATATAAAAGCGCGCACAAAATGTGATTGGCACTGGAAGTAAGTTAGTGCGGCGTTGTCAATGTCAGATGCTATCGCTTGCTTCAGCAATTGGTTGGCGGCATTCAACTCCAGTTGTAGGGTTAATCGATGCGCTTCTCGACAGTGCTTATTTATGGTGAAATGCGCAAATGCTTCAGCAGGCCGCGTTAAAAAGGCAGTCAAGATCCAAAGCGAAAAAACGATTGCGCGCATGGTACGAAACTAAACAAACAACCATAAAAAAAGGACCTCTTTGGGAGATCCTTTTATGTTATAGTCTGACAGACTATCAAAGTTCGATATTCGGGTCAATCAAAATACGACCGCAGTGTTCACAAACAATGATTTTCTTGTGCTGACGGATGTCGAGTTGGCGCTGTGGTGGGATCTTGTTGAAGCATCCTCCGCAGGCATCACGCTGGATGGTAACCACTGCCAATCCGTTGCGCGCGTTTTTGCGGATACGCAAGTATGCGGATGATAAACGTTCCTCAACCAAAGCCAATGCATTGTTGGAGAAATCCAACAGCTGCTCTTCTTCCTTCTGGGTCTCGGCTATGATCGTATCTAGCTCCTCTTTCTTGGCAGTCAAGTCACCCATGCGCTCATCGAGCTTGGTGGTTGCTTCGGCGAGCAGGGTGGTTTGACCTTGAAGCTCGAATTCATATTCCTTAATACGCTTCTCCGACAATTGAATCTCCAAGTTTTGGAATTCGATTTCCTTGTTTAGCGAGTCGTATTCACGATTGTTTTTCACATTTCCTTGCTGCGCCTCGTATTTCTTGATAGCTGCTTTCGAATCCTTGATGGCCTGTTTCTTTTGGGTCACCAGGTTCGTCATGCCATCCACTTCTTCAGTGAGGTTATGGAGGCGCGTTTGCAAACCGGCGATTTCATCCTCCAAATCGGCAACTTCCATTGGTAGTTCACCACGAACGATACGGATACGGTCGATTTCAGAATCAATCAACTGAAGTTGGAACAAGGCTTGCAGTTTCTCTTCAACAGTGAAATCGTCTTTCGATTTACCGAAATCCTTCAGCTTGAAGTTGAAGCGGTGATCCTTCGTAGGTTCCACCACCTTTTCCACTACCTTGGATCGCGTGGAGGCGCGCTTGGCCTTAGGCTCCTTGGGTGCGGTTTCGACTTTTTTAGTCGCCTTTTTTTTCTCGGCTACAGCCTCTGAGGAGGAGCCTTTTGCAGCAGTTTTCTTTACCGCCATATCAGAAGTACTTTACAGGGTTCGTGTCAATGCCCGATAAACGGAGCGCAAATGTAGTGAATTTGGCGCTCAATTCCCTATAAAGCAAGTCTTTCGTAAATTGCTCACTTTCAAAGTGTCCAATATCTAAGATGATAATTTTTCCTTCCGCATCAAAAAACTGGTGGTATTTAAAGTCGGCTGTTACGAAAACATCTGCCCCTGAGGCGATTGCTTGGGATAAAAGAAAGCTTCCCGATCCGCCACAAACAGCTACCCGTGAAATTGAGTTCTTGACTATAGTTGTGTGCCTCAATGTTTTAACGCCAAATTTTTCCTTTACAAGCATCATGAAGTCCAAGGTATCCATCGGAGTTGGTAAGTTGCCGACCATCCCGCTTCCAATATTTTGGTGCTGGTTCTCGGTGATAAACAATTCATAAGCCACCTCCTCAAATGGATGAGCTTTAAACAACGCCGCAAGAACTTGCTTTTCAATAGATTGGGGGAAAATAGTCTCAATCCTGATCTCATCCCCAATGTGTCGTAAACCGATTTCACCAATTACAGGCTTTGCCCCATCCGTAGGTCTAAAGGTGCCTACACCTTGGGTATTGAAACTGCACTCATCATAGTTGCCAATATGACCTGCCCCAGCTGCAAACAAAGCATCCCGGACCTTGTCGGCATCGGGAATTGGACAATAAGTGACTAGCTTTTTGATTTGTCCCTTTCGGGGATCCAAAATCTTGGTGTAGGTCAAACCAAGCCTACTGCAAATTTCGGCATTCACTCCAGTAGCAACATTATCGAGATTGGTATGAATGGCATAAATGGCGATGTCGTTCTTAATAGCCTTGATGATCGTACGTTCCACATAGTTTTTTCCGTTGAAACGTTTAAGTCCCGAAAACACGATCGGATGGTGGGCAATAATCAGGTTGCACCCTTGTCGGATGGCTTCATCCACAACTTCTTCGGTACTATCTAAGCTAATCAGTGCACCATTAATCTCCCAATCGGGATTTCCAACAATTAAACCGCTGTTGTCATAGCTCTCTTGGAGTGATGGCGGCGCGAGGTTTTCCAAAAATCGGATGATGGTGTGTAGTTTATCCACGTGTATGGGTTTGACCGTAAAGTTACGAATTGGCCTCGGATGGCTTGCCGGGCCAATCGTGATAAACACTAACTTGGCAACGTATGAAAAAGCGCCAATGGCTTTTGCCAGTTGCATGGCTCTATGGAGCGATAATGGCTGTTCGTAATTTCCTGTATGATGCAGGTTTGCTGAAGTCAACGACTTTTGAAAAGCCGGTTATTTTGGTAGGTAACCTCAGTACCGGCGGAACGGGTAAATCGCCACACGTGGCTTACTTGGTTGACACGCTTCGGTCAAAGTATAAGGTAGCCACACTGAGCAGGGGGTACGGACGAAAAACAAAAGGTTTCATTGCTGCATCTGCGGACTCGACTGCTGCAGAGTTGGGCGATGAGCCCATCATGTACCAACTCCGTTTTGAAGATATCCAGGTGTATGTTGGCGAGAGTAGAGTTGCAGCACTCGAACGAATTTTCAATGGATCCAATGTTCCAGATGTAGTGGTGATGGATGATGGCTACCAGCATCGAAGTGTGGATGCATCCTTCAAAATATTGCTCACTACTTTAAACGATCCCTTTACTGACGACTATTTGTTGCCTGCAGGCGGATTGCGAGAATCCAAATCAGGATACTGGCGTGCCGATTGTATCATAGTTACGGGTTGTCCCGATGCAATGGAGGAGTCGGAGATGCAAGATTGGTTGGCATCCATCAAGCCATTGCCGCACCAGCAGGTTTTCTTTTCAAAAATGGTTTATGGCAATGCCGTTTCCTTCGGCGGTGTATCGATGGAGTCGGATCGCGCATTCACAAATGCAGTTGCCTTTGCCGGCATAGCCAATCCCACAGCGTTTTTCAAGCAGGTGGAGTCTTTGTCAGTAATAACCACAAAAGTCAAATTTTCAGATCACCATCATTTCCAGCGACAAGAATTGTTGAGCATGTTGGGTGATGCATCCGACCAAACCACGTTTGTTACAACGGAAAAAGATTTTGTTCGGCTCAAAAGCAATGGTCTTTTGGATTTGTTCCAAAATGTCCGCGCCTGTTACATTCCCATCAACATACAACTAAATGATGCATCAGTTTTCGAGGAAATGATAGCTGAGCATTTGCAGGCTTTTGAAGATTGAAGGATAAACTTGTCAATAGCCATTAGTCAATGGTCAATTGTCCCGCCTCCCGCCAATATTATCGCTTCATTATTTTTAAATTTGAAAATGCTTAATAGGTTAACATTGCCTTTTTTATTGATCCACTTGCTGGCTGCAACTGCAATCGGATGCTCTTGTGGAAGGGAAAGCAACAACAATCACTCAGCAAGTCCTTCGCCTGATACCGTATACTACGTGTCAAAACAACAGCCGGAATCGACAATTGCGCCTGTCATTGACGACACAACTAAAGGCATAGAATTGCCTAAGGTTTTGCCCGGTCAAAAGTTGATACATAAAAGTGGATACTCATTGGTATACAGCGAGCCGCATGAGCAGGCACTATGGGTCGCTTATGAACTGACTGCATCCGAGACGAATTCCTCGTATGCTCGTACCGACAAATTCATGTCAGATCCTGAAATCAATACGGGCTCCGCCAAGCCAACCGATTACAAAGGCACGGGTTTGGATCGAGGACATTTGGCACCTGCCGGCGATATGGGATGGTCTGCGAAATCAATGGCTGAATCATTTTACATGAGCAACATGTCGCCGCAAGCACAAGGCTTTAACCGAGGTATTTGGAAAAAGTTGGAAGAGTTGGTTCGCACTTGGGCTGTGGAATATGGTGCCGTATGCGTGGTTACCGCTGGCATTCTTAGCAACGATTTACCTGCCATTGGTAGCACGGCTGTGTCAGTACCGGCTTATTATTACAAAGTAGTGCTGGATCATACCGGTCCCGAATACAAGGCAATTGGATTCATAATGCCGAACGCATCCTCAAAGGCCTCTTTGCAATCTTATGCAGTGCCGATTGATGAAGTGGAACGAGTTACTGGCATCGATTTTTTTCCATTGTTGGATAATCAATTGGAGGAGCAGTTGGAAAACCGTATTTCCATTGGGGAATGGACTTGGCGCTCCAACTCAACTTCAAGGGAATCGGGGTCCTCTAGTAGCGGATTGGAAGCTGTGCAGTGCTCCGGTACAACCCAAAAGGGACTTCCATGTCGTAATCGCACCAAGGATCCGAGTGGTAGATGCCATCATCATCGATAAGTATCGATGCTATTGGATTGTCTCATCCACTTATAAAATTAACAAGGCTGTAAATGCCGCTTTTTTGTTTTTGGATAATGATATTTTGCCATTGATACGCTTCAAATCCTGAGCCCCATCTATTGGCGTTTCCTAATGCATGAATAAGTATATTAGAGTTTCAGGGATTGGTCAACTAGTAAAAATCAACCCTAAAAATCTTCCTAGTCCGATAACCATCGGACTGCCGCCACTGTAAAAAGTCGTGTATTTTCCATCTCCAAACATTTATTGCCAATTAGGACATAAATTTGTAATGTATATTCCTTCAACGTAAACCTCCAAACCCATGAAAATCAAGTTTGTTTTCACGTTCCTTCTTTTGATGTCCCAAGTATTTATAGTATTTGCCCAATCAGAAGAAGATTACGAAGACTATACGGTCTATTCTCGCAAAGGAGTCGCCATGGGACTTTACTTGGGGTCATATTTTCCAAATAAGTACCCAGCCACTTTGTACGATGGGTATGGCTATGATTTGGAAGGAAACAAGCGCGACTTCCAGAATAGCTGGATGTATAACAAGATCATGAATCAATACGGAAAGAATGCACCCAACTTTGGTGGAATCGACCTGATTTCACAGGCCTTGGGAGTTCAATCAGACCAATGGTATTTTGATGACGAGGATTACATGCCGGTCAACATGCGTTTCAAATCCGCATTTTCAATCGGACTCAACACACGATTTTCACGTGATGGTAAAAATGGCGTAGTATTCAACATGAATGCATCCATACTAAAAGCTGCAGGTAACTTCACTATCAAAACCACACCACCACCAGGTTCCACGCAAATAAACAACAGCTTGCAGACTTTCGAAATAAGCGGGCAAGAGCAACGGTTGCACTTCCAAGCAGGATACCAGGGAGTATTAGGGCCTGAAGAGGGTATCCAGTTTTTCGTAGAAGGCGGACTTCATGCTACGCTGGCCAAGTTCGTAAAAAATGAGATCCAAATAAATGATTTGGTCATCGACCTAACAGAGGAATACAATAACAATTCTGGCGACATTTTTTTCACTGGCAAAAGGCCTGTGGGGTTGGGTTTTGGTGCTTTTGCCGGATTGGGATTTGATGTGAACACCAGCGGCCCTTGGGACTTGCAACTGGTATATAATCCAATGTTGGAAAAAGTAAATATCGGTTGGGAACCTAAATTGAAATTCGGTCAGTCTGTCGGACTGCGTTGCTACTATAAACTAGCTGCTAAATCTTGAAATACATGAAAGCAATCTTTTTCAAATCGGTCATCATTTGCATTCTTTCATTTTTCATTTCGAGTTGTAGCGATGATGAACAACCCGAACCAGTGGTTATTAGCGTACAGATAACCACGAACCCTGCTGCTGCTATCACAGACAGCTCCGCTGTTTTTTCCGGAAAGGTAACCTCCAACAGAGCCATAATTGAAAACGGTTTTTGTTGGTCAACACAACAAAATCCAACCGTTTTGGATCAGAAAATAATCGTCGGTTCCGATACGGGAGCATACAGCACCACTGTTTCGGGTTTGTTGGCAGGTGCCAATTTCTTCGTTCGCGGCTATGCAATTGTTGCTGGACAAACCTATTATGGAAACCCGCAATCATTCACCACCACTACTATCAATTCCGGTATTGTCAGGTTCGAGTTCGAAAACTATGTGGATGCATCACCTCTGCAGTTGGGACCATTGTCTTACTCCAATCAGGCGGGCAATGTTTACAGTGTTGATTTGCTTAAGTACTATATCAGTAACGTCCGCTTTTTCAATCAAGGTGCGGAAGTTTATGCTGCACCCAACTATGAGCTGCTAGACGCGTCCGATCCAACATCGCTCAATTTCGACATGTCGGTGCCACAAGGGGCTTTTGATGAGGTAAGGTTTTTATTAGGCGTCGACAGTGCTCGCAACTATTCAGGAGCACAAAACGGTGAGCTTGATCCTGTTTACGGTATGTATTGGGATTGGAATACAGGTTACATCTACTTTAAACATGAAGGGGATTTTATCGATAGTATTGGCGATACGCTGCCTATAGTCTATCATTTTGGCGCACTTCCCGCTCTGCGTGAACATCCTTTTAACGCACCCTTTTCCCTTGCGCCAGGACAAACTCGCATCGTAAAGTTTCGATTCAATTTGAACAAGTTGTATCGTTCACCCAATGTGGTCGACTTCAATGGCAACAACATCCATTCGGGAGGTGCAAACTGGGTGACAACTATTCGCGAGAATTTTCAAGACGCGTTTCAGATCATGTCTATAAACTAAAAAACCGGGGTTACGGCCCCGGTCTTTCTTCCACACAAGCAAATTCGTTTAGCGGATCACTACGCGACCTATATTAACCTTTTCTGGTGTGATGGTACGTACAGTGTATATGCCAGCCGCCCATCCTTTGGTATCGATTGCAATTGAACCATCGACTGACTGAAGGCTGCTCACCAATTGGCCTGTAGCATTAATAACTTCAACATCTAGATCTGAACCAGTGTTGTTCGATACTTGGATTGATGATCCAGCAGCTGCAGGGTTTGGATATACCGCAATGTTGTTGTTGGTTTGATTAACCTCGCTAATCGAGGTAGTAACCGGCAACGGGAATGTGGTTCCATCAGTTAAGGTGACCCATAATCCGAAGCCTGCTCCGTTTTGGTTGGCTCCTGGGTTCAAGAAACCTGATGCGAATACCACCGCAGAACCGCCAGCCAAGGTCGATAGGTCGGCCTGGTAGCTAGCTACTACAACGGAGTTGTTATTGCCTGGAGTAACATCCAAACTATATGAAGCAGCTGGTACATTCAAGTATGGTGTAATATCACCGTAAGCAGCATTGTCAATCAGAACGGGTCCACCTGTGATTTTGATGTCTACCGTGGGAGCGTCTGTCGCTCCATGCAGTGCGATGAAGTCCACCTCGGTGCCGTTAAGTGCGCTTTCGCGGATGTTGTTTTGAAGGAATAAGTTGAAACCTGTGGGTCTTCCATCAGGATTAGAGGCGAATGATGCAGGGTTAAGCACACCATTGGCGATAGCCACATAGGTTTGTCCGTTGGTTAATGTTACTGGAACAGTTACCAAAATATCATTGGCAGAAGTGCTGTTACCAGGAGCTACGCCGATGTTGAGTGCAACATCACCTGGGACGTTGATAAACGGTGTGGCCGTACGGAAGGCAAAGTTGTCTAGAGTCAATGTTCCGTTGATGTAAATATCAACTGAAGCAGCAGCTGGGTCTGCAGCATTGTGAATGACTTGCAAACGAGCCTGGCTTGTTGTTGGTAGGGCGATTACAGTGCCATTACCTAATGCGGCGTACAAACCGAAAGCAGGTCCGTTTTGATTTGCACCTGGATCCAAGAATCCAGAAGCAAATACCACCGCTGAACCTCCACCCAAAGTTGAAAGATCTGCTGTATAGGATGCTACGATCGCGCTGTTGTTATTGCCAGGAGTGATATCCAAAAGGTAGCTAGCTGCAGGCACCGATAAATATGGAGTGATGTCCCCATAAGAGGCATTGTCAACCAAAGTAGCAACACCACGGGCAATCACATCAACAGTAGGAGCGTCTGTCGATCCATGTATGGCTAGGAAATCCACATTTCCTGAACCGTTTTGAGAACTTTCACGAATACCTGCTTGCAAGAACAACGTGAAGCCTGTTGGGCGACCGTCGGGGTTGGATGCAAAAGTTGATGGACTTAGTACACCATTAGCTACAGCTAGGTATGTTTCACCATTGTTGAATGTAACTTCGAAATTCACCAATGTGTCGTTGGCGCTTGTGCTGTTAGGAGGCGCAATACCGATATTTACTGGAACGCCAGCAGGAATGTCTAGGAATGGTGTTGCAGAGCGGAATGCAAATGCTGGGATGGCTAACGCACCATTCAAATAAACGTCAACATTGGCTGCTGCAGGGTCGGCAGCGTTGTGGATTACTTGAAGGCGTGCCTGGCTAGTGGTCGGTAACGGAACTACCGCTCCGTTTGGTAGAGCAGCAAAGACACCGAAAGCCTCTCCGTTCTGGTTGGCACTAGGATTCAAGAATCCCGAAGCAAATACTACTGCCGCGCCATTGGCCAAACCGCTTAAATCTGCTATATAAGAAACTATGATATTAGAATTGTTCGTTGCAGGTGTGATGTCAACGATGTAACTCGCCGGTGGAACACCTATATATGGAGTGTAATCACCATAAGAGGCATTGTCCGCCAATGTGGCTACATTACGTGCAATGATATCAACCGCAGGGGCGTCTGTTGATCCATGCAGGATGGTAATGTCTACATTCCCGGTTACAGTAGATGCGGTTTGGGCATTGGTGATGATGTTCAAACCAAAACCTGTGTTTTTGCCATCAGGATTGCTGCTGAAGCTGCTTGGATTCAACACTCCGGATGCTACTGCAACGTATTTCTCACCAGTGGAAAGTGTTACAGGGAAATTCACCAAGGTATCATCAACCGTGATACTGTTACCGGGGGCGATTCCGATATTCAATTCAACGCCGGAAGGAAGGTTGAGAAATGGGGTGGCAGTTCTAAAGGCAAAGTCGTCAATTGCTAATGAACCGTTAACATATACGTCAACGATTTGAGCGCCAGGATCTGCACAGTTATGGATAACTTGAAGATCAGCCTGAGCTTGGGCTTTTTGGCTGGTTAATAGGACTGCGGAAAGCCCCAACGTAATTAAGAAAGTTTTTTTCATGGTTGGATTTAGGTTAGTTTGATACCTAAACACCCCAAAAATCCAAATTGTTTAACTTATAACATAAAATAGTTAAACAAAATACAGCATTATGACATTAAAGCGAATTAATGTATAGCTTTATCTAACTAATGTTAAACGACCTGTTTTGACCTCGGTGGTATTCTTAATGGTCTTGAAGTCAGCCTTGTAAACATAAACATCCTGTTTAGCCTCCTGGTCTTCAAAGGTTCCATCCCATCCAATGGAAGGGTCATTGGTGGCAAATACCAGGTTACCCCAGCGGTTGTAAACCTGAATATTGAACTCCGATATGTTACTTCCAAAAGCATAAAAAATATCATTCACCCCATCACCGTTAGGTGAAAAAGAGTTGGGTATCCAAACATTTACCTCATCCAAAACAACAACTTCTTTTGTGATGGTGTCAACGCATCCAAATGGACTTTCAATAGCCAATGTTACTTGATAGGTTCCTGGGAATGTGTAGGTATGAAATGGATTCTGCAAGTTGGATAGTCCTGTATCTACAAAATTCCAATTCCATATTGCTGCAGCAAATGACTCGTTTAAAAATTGAACATTCGGAACATAAACCGAAGGCTGTACTGGCATGGTGCTGAAGTTGGCTATCGGTTGGTCGTAAACTTGGATATAGCTTGCAAAAAGGGTGTCAGACACACAACCGTATGATGATGTAACCTGAAGCCCCACATCATAAAACCCCGCAGTAGGATAGTTGGATGTTAAGCTATTTGTGGTGGATGCATTACCATTGCCGGAATTCCACTGCCAACCGCTAACCGAACCATCTATGGAGGTTGAAAGATCCGTGAAGTTCACGTTTACTGGTGGGCAGCCTGCTGTTGTGTCGGCAACGAAATCCGCAACCGGTAAATTCCAAACTCTAATTGGTGAGGAAATTGAATCTACACAACCTTGATCGGTAATGGCAATCAGTTGGGCACTTCCTACACCTGCTAGGAAAGTTGAGGCTGGATTCATGGAGTTCGAACTGGATCCATTGGAGAAAACCCACTGGTATGCTGCAATAATGCCTGAAGGAACGCTGGAGGAGTTAGTGAATGAAGTGCTTTGTCCGACACAAACCGTATCGGCTACGAATGAAACAACGGGTAATGGGTAAACCGGGATTAGTATGTCCGAACTATTGGTGCAACCTGATGCATTTGTGATGGTCACTGTATAGGCGGTACCTGTGGTTGGACTAACTGTGATCTGATTGGTGCTGGCACCGTTCGACCACTGATAGAAAACGCCTCCACCTGCGGTAATCGATGTTGATTTGCCATAACAGATTCCTGTTGGACTAGCACTAAGTTGAACAGGAGGAGGCAAAGGCTGACCAACCGATGCTGTGGCGCTTGTAGTGCAATTGATGGAGTCAACTATTGTCAATGTGTAGCTTCCTTGTGCAAGACTAATAATGTTCGGAGTGTTTTGCGAAGTGGGATTCCAGTTGTAGGAAATTGGTCCAGTATTGCCAGTAACAACTGAGGTTATACCTCCATCACTTCCACCGAAACAAGTCACTGAATCAGGTGTCAAAACAATATTGAGGTTTGATTGGAGTACAACCACGTTGGACGCACTCGTGCATCCGTTGCCATCAGTCACCAATATGGTATAGGTGCCGCCTGCCAAACCATTGGCAACAGAGGATGCCCCTCCAGCTGGGCTCCATGAATATCCATAAGGAGCTGTTCCCCCTTGCGGTGAAACCTGTGCGGATCCATTCGGTACTGGGTTGCACGAATGTTGGATAAGGCTTGCTGTGGAACTAAGTAGGGTGGGTTCCGTGATGTTTACCGAGGTCAAGGCAGTACATCCGTTCGCATCAGTCACTAGAACCGAATAGTTGCCTTGTGAGAGTCCATTGAAGTTGTTGTTGCTCTGACCAGATCCACCGTTCAAGGAAAATGAAAGGGGAGTGGTACCAATGTTCGTATTAACGGTAATTGTGCCATTTGATCCACCGAAACAAGACACATTCGTGGTAGGTGAAGATGTAATAACAGGCCCGGGTTGGTCAATAATCGTTGAGCTGGCGTTTGCCGAACATCCATTGGCATCGGTAACCAATAGGTTGTACAAGCCTGCAACCAAATTGGTGAATGCGGCTCCCGATTGAGCAGATCCGCCATTGATAGAATAGGAGTAAGGAACTGTGCCTCCGCTCGCAATAGCGCTAATGCTACCATTCGGATTGGAGCAGGTTGTTCCATTGTTACTGGCACTTGCGCTTAAAAGCGTTGGCTGAGCAACTGTCACCGCTACAGTGGATGCGCAGTTATTCGCATCGGTTACAATCACCGTGTAATTACCGGCTGTGAGATTACTCCAAGATGGCGTGGGCTGCTGCGGATTTCCTGCCAAATTGTATTGTAATGGGGCAACACCACCTGTTGCCACAATGGTTATTGTTCCGTTATTTCCTCCAAAGCAACTTACTGAGGTGGAATTTGATGATTGGATGTTAACTGTAGGCAGTACTCCAACTGCCGTGTTGAAGGTGGTTGTGCAACCATTAGCATCCGTGGCGGTTACAGTGTAATTGCCTGCAGCCAGATTATTGAAGAATGTTGATCCTTGATTGGCTCCTCCATTCAAGTTGAAATTGTAAGGTGCAGTACCTCCGGATGCCACCACGGTGATCGTGCCGTTGGATTGCCCGCAAATGGTGGCAGTTGGGCTGGCACTTAATGTTGTGGCGGTAGGCTGGGTAATGCTTGTGCTGCTGGATGTAAATGAGCATCCGTTCGCATCAGTTACGGTTGCAGCATAGCTTCCAACAGGCAGGCCGGTGGCGGTGGTGGTGGTCTGAACCGGAGACGTATTCCAAGAATAGCTGAAAGGTGCCGTGCCTCCTCCAACAGATACCACCGTTGCTGTGCCATTGTTGCCACCATTGCACGATGCATTGGTAGATGAAACGGTTGCGGTGATGGCGTTCGGTTGCGTGACGGTGGCCGTTGCTGTTGCCGTACAACCGTTCGCATCTGTGATGGTGCAATTGTAAGCACCAGCAGCCAAGGATCCTAAGGTGGCATTCGTACCTGCTACAGGCGACCAATTGAATGAATAAGGTGCCAGCCCTGCGGATGGATTTAATGTGATGGAACCGTTAGCGCCACCATTGCACGAAACGTTGGTAATGTTGTTGGTTGATGTGATGGGCGGTGGGTTAGGCAGGTTGATCAGGTTTATTGACGAGCAGCCACTGGCATCCGTAACTGTTACTGTGTAGCTGCCCGGACTTAATCCAGTCACGCTTTGACCCGTGCCAGATCCTGCATTTGGCGACCATTGATAAGAAAACGGAGCACTTCCTGCTGTGGCGGTTGCATTCAGTGAACCGTTATTTCCATTGTTGCAAGTCACATTTTGGACAATTGCGGCAGTGGCTTGAACAGTAGAGTTAGGAGTAACGGTCACATTATCGGTTACCACCACAGAGTTACCGTTGCAGGTAGTATATGTGACTTGTGCCGTGTAGGTAGTGGTAACGCTTGGGCAAACATTCACCACCGGACTGTTGCTGATTACGGTTGCTCCTTGCAACCATGCGAAACTTGAAATGCTTGCTCCGAATGGAAGAAATCTCCACGCATCATTGGAAGCAGTAAAAACCGTGTTGTTTCTTCCTGGAACTACAACAGCTTGTGTGCCGGCAGCGTTTTGGATGCCATGAATGGCTAAACCACTATTCCAGCCATTGCAAACGGGTTTGTTTTGAGTGAATATGTCAATGGCATTGGTGGTTTCATATAATACAATCTGCGACGTTGTGAATAGGGGAGAGGGGCACGATGAGGTGGATACGCTGTTAGGGTCACCGTAGTAGGGTACTTGATTAAATGAAACAATCAACTTCCTGCAAGGTGCGGTTCCAGTCAGTTGGTAATAGATATCACCAAGATTGGTTGGGTCAATATCTTGGTAGATACCCATGATACTTGCTGTCGGAAGTGCAGTTGTCGGAATTCCGGCTGGTAATCCTTGTAAGTTCCATTGGCAAAACCCGCCTGCATATGTTGTGTTGAATGATATAATCCCGTTGGATCCAATAACCACTTGATTGTAGTTGGCACCGAAAAAACAGAAGTTGAATGGAAGGTTGATTACTTGAGACCAGGTGTCATCAATGTTTACTAAGATAGGAGTGCCAACATTGTAGGGGTTGGGTGCATAGGTAATTGGAATGGCCAAGTAGTTGTTGGTCTGGCCCGAGTCGAACCAGGTAGCCGTTAGATTGGTACATGGGTTGCTACATCCAACAGTCACATCCGGCCCCGCACTAACGGATGGGCAGCCGACTTGCGCTTTCGTAAAGACAGGCATGAGTATTGCTATGCAAACTAAAACCAGTTTTGATACTTGCCGAAGAAACATTACAGATCGAGTTTAATTGAACACGTTAGCTTTTTTCTGATACCAAAGTAAGCAATTTGCAAGATTGTAGAATATATGTCTTAACAATGAATTCTAGACTAAGCATACAATTTTTTAAAATGTGAATATAGTCAAAATGCTACAGATAAAAACAGGTGCAAAAAGTTGATTTATATCTCAGATAACCAATTTGTTGCAAATAAAATCGATCCAAAGCTAATAGATGTTGAGGTTTCATTGTAAAGATATTGCAACCTTTTGATTAATACTTCGTTTTGGTGGTGTCTTGAAGTGTAAGATTCGTTACATTTGAGAGAGAAAAATACCTGTTATGACTAATTTTTATTCGTTTTTAAGCAAATTCGTTTTGAGCACAGCGCTCTTGGGCTTGATGGTTGGAGCTTCCAATTTGGAGTCCAATGCATCATCGCCTTGCGAATATTACTTGAATAACGGTCCAATTACCCGCACCACTGGATTCAACGAAGAACATATTGTGAGTGGGTTATACTCCGGTTTGGCACAACGCTACAACAACTTGTCTGGACAAATGACAGGTATCCGATTTTGGGCGCGTGCCATCGGCTCTGCTCAAACTATGCGTGCGATATTGTATCAGGAAAATGTTGGATTCCCAGGAACCATCATCGCTCAAACAACCGTGAGTGTACCCGCCGGAGCAACTTGGCAGCAAATTGACGCCGTGTTCTCTACACCTGCTAATGTCAATGGAAACGTGATCCTGTCAATCGAACCTTCATCACCATCCACCAACAACGTTTGGGTGCAGCATAACTTGGAAGGCAATGCGTCCAACAACTATATCGGTAACGGTGGCAATCTTTATCTGAACCTCATCAAACAAGGAGTGACCTGGTTCAAAGATCTGGCGAATGGCGATCCTTCATGGGATTATGACTTCATGATTCTTCCCATCCGTTCAGTTAACATCACCCCTGGTTTCAACTTTAATGCGAACAATTTATCGGTAAACTTCACCAACACATCCACGAACGCTTCCACCTACTCGTGGAATTTCGGCGATGGAGGAACCGCCAATAATGCCAACACTTCTCACACCTATTCCGCTTCCGGAACATACCAAGTAAAGCTTGTGGTGGGAGGTCCGGCCGGCTCTGGCTGTGTCGACTCCATCACACAATCCGTGGTTGTTACCAATACAGCCATTGGTGAGATTTCCAATTGGTTCGAAAATCCAGTATACGAAAGTGCAACAAATCAGATTGCATTCCAATCATTGGTAAACCAAACTTGTTTCATCTACTCAGCCGAAGGCAGGTTGTTGGAAGAGTTTAGGGTTTCCAAAAATGAATCTGTCAAAAGGCAAATTCCATCGACTACTGCTGGTATGTATCTTTTGAAG
>JBKDSL010000077.1:0-11795 GCA_046340555.1 Bacteroidota bacterium | reverse complement strand
CGTTATCTTGTTTTTGGTAGCATCAAAAAACAAGGTGGGAACTATTGTTTGCAAGCATTGGATTGGAATGGTGACCGTGGCGGACGGTTGAATTATGGGGAGCGCGAATACAATGTGAACTCCAGTAGTCAAGGCGCATTTTTATACTTGCGTGTGAAAAGCTTGAACCGATTCAAATTGGATGAAAAGGTCATAAAAGGAAAAACCCTGAATTAATCAGGGTTTTTTGTGGGACGTACTGGGCTCGAACCAGTGACCCCTGCCTTGTCGAGGCAGTGCTCTGAACCAACTGAGCTAACATCCCCTTGCACAAGCAAAGATAAGCAGAATGGCCTACTTGATGTACATGAACTTGATGATCATTGCGATACCGAATCCAATCAATATGATACCCGAAATACGGTTCATCCAAATTAAAAAGTTGGACGATACGGCTTTTTTCAGGCTACATGCGCCCCATGCCTTCAGTAGGTCTGTGCAAAATACCGTTGCCAGTGCGCTGGAATAAAAAAGTGCTGTATGGTTACCTTCTGCATTTTGAATGGACCAAGTGCCTGCCACTCCAATCCAAAAGAAAAGCACGGAAGGGTTCAGCGAGTTCATTGAGAATCCTTTTGCCAATTCCAACAATGTGCCACGAGCGGTACTCTTGTAATCCAATTGTTCTGCTTGTATTACCGGTTTTTTGAATAGGTTGGCGGTGCCGAATCCTATTACTAGCAAACCACCTGTTATTCCAATGATGGAATTCATCTCCTTGAGGCTAGCAATGGTGGAACTTCCCAAGTAAGTTATTGAAGCAAAAAGGGCGTCACTGGCAATTACTCCCAATGAAAGCATCATGGCGGGGAAGAATCCCTTCTTCACACTGGTGTGAATCAACATAAAGAATACAGGTCCTACCAATAGAGCTAAAACTCCGCCTAATAGTACCCCGCTGACGATTGCTTCAATCATGTTGGTTCGTCAATCGTAGATCTAACGAGCCTGTTGAGTTTTCTTAACAAACTCTTCCCATTCGGAAAACTGATGGTTCTTCATGACTCTGGGGAATTTGTTTTGCGCTCCTACTTTGTTGTTGGCCTCCATCCATTGTAAAAAAACCTGGGGAGAAACGATTTCAACAAATATTTCCTGCAGTGCGGAGCCACGTTCCACTCGGTAGTCATCGTTCAGAATCTTCAATTTGTCATCGATCAATTGTCGTACACTTGATGGATCACAACTATCATCAGTGCCGATGTACCACTTGTGGGCGAACATGGTGCCAAAAGGAATCCCGGAAACGGTGAATTCATTGATGCGTATGTTCAGTTCATTAGCCACCATTTCAATGGCCTTGTTCATATTGTCTACAGAGAGGTGTTCGCCACAAAGGCTTAGGAAGTGTTTGGTTCTTCCCACAATCACAATGTCGCACTTTGATTTATTGGTAAAACGGACCACGTCACCAATCAGATAACGCCAAGCGCCAGCACATGTTGAAAGCAATATGGCATAATCCTGTCCCTCTTCAATTTCGTGTACCAGCAGAGTTTTAGGATTGCCAATGACTTCGCCGTCTGAATTGAAGTTTTGTGGATTGAATGGAATGAACTCGAAAAATATCCCGTTGTTCAAGTTTAAGCGCATGCTTCTCTCTCCGGGTTCATCTTGAAAGGCAATAAAACCTTCCGTTGACAGGTAGGTTTCAATGTAGTTCAAAGGTTTGCCCAAGAGCTGCTCAAATCCTTTTCGATATGGTTCGAAAGATACACCACCATGAACATAGATGGATAGGTTCGGCCAAATCTCATGGATGTTCTTCAAATTGTAGCGAACTATGACTTTTTCAATCAGTAATTGAACCCATGCGGGAACTCCCACAACGATGCCGATATCCCATTCCGGTGCTTTCTCGGTAATTTCCTCCAATTTTGCATTCCAATCCATTTCCTTGGAGATCTTACGGCCGGGTTTGTAAAAGTGTTGGAACCAAAAAGGTATATTACTTACGGTAATTCCACTCAAATCACCTTCGAAATAACTGCCCCTTTGATGCAGGTGGGTGCTTCCTCCAAGCATCAAAATCCCCTTTTCAAACAGTGACTCAGGTAGATCATATTTAGCCAAGGAGAGGATCTGTTTCATGCTGACCTTCTGAATGGACTTGATCATGTCTTTGGTTACCGGAATGTGTTTGCTTGAGGATTCCGATGTGCCAGAGCTCAAGGCGAAATACTTGACTACTCCAGGCCAACAAACATCTTCGGCATTGTGAAGTGTCTTGTTCCACCACTTTGAGAAAATGCTGTTGTAATCATGGATAGGCACGGATGCTCTATACCGGTAAATAAAGTTGTCGGAACCCAACAATTCAGAAAACTTGTAAGCGTTTCCGAACATGGTGTCTTTCGCTTTAGACAATAGTTTTCTAAGCACCTTTTTCTGGTGCTGTTCCGGATTGGATCGTTCGATTGCGATTTTCGATCGAAGCGCTATTCCGCTTTTGATAATACTTCCCAGCAATGGCATGCCGTAGTGGTTTTATTCGTTTGCGGATATTGAAGGGACTGGGTTGAAGTCCTCCAAATCTAAATTGAAATCAATTCATGCAATGGATGATCTCGTCTCCGAATTCGCTGCACTTAAGTAGTGTTGCGTCCTCCATCAACCTGTGAAAATCGTAGGTTACTTTTTTGGATGCGATGGCTTTCTCCATTCCAGAGTAAATCAAATTCGCCGCTTCCAACCATCCAAGATGCTCCAACATCATGGCTCCTGAAAGAATCACGGAACCAGGATTCACTTTGTCTTGTCCGGCATATTTGGGAGCTGTTCCGTGTGTGGCTTCGAAAATGGCATGTCCGGTAACGTAATTGATGTTGGCACCGGGAGCGATTCCGATACCACCGACACAGGCGGCCAATGCATCAGAAACATAGTCGCCATTCAGGTTCAAAGTTGCAATCACTGAATATTCGTCAGGACGCAATAAAATTTGCTGCAAGAAAGCATCGGCTATTGAATCCTTGATGATGATTTTGCCGGCTGTAACAGCAGCTTTCATAGCCGCTTCGGCCTTGTCCTTGCCCTCTTGCTCCACCATACGGTCATATTGGTTCCAAGTGAAAACCTTGTCGCCAAACTCGCGTTCTGCCAACTCGTAGCCCCACTTTTTGAATCCACCTTCGGTGAACTTCATGATGTTGCCTTTATGCACCAGGGTAACCGAAGGCTTCTTGTGGTCAACTGCGTATTTTATGGCGGCGCGAATCAAACGCTCAGAGCCTTCTTGAGAAACAGGCTTTATGCCTATAGAGGATGATTCGGGGAATCGAATCTTGTTCACATTCATTTCCGTCTTCAAGAAATCGATTACTTTCTTGACCTCTGGTGTTCCGGCCATATATTCAATACCGGCATAGATATCCTCGGTGTTTTCGCGGAAAATTACCATGTTTGTTTTCTCCGGATGTTTTACTGGAGAAGGAACACCTTCGAACCAACGTACGGGCCTGAGGCAAACGTAAAGGTCCAAAATCTGGCGTAAAGCCACGTTCAAGGATCTGATTCCACCGCCAACAGGAGTAGTAAGCGGCCCCTTGATCGCAATCAAATGCTCGCGGATGATATCAAGGGTTTCATCAGGTAGCCAATTGCCGGTTTGATTGAAGGCCTTTTCGCCTGCAAGTACCTCTTTCCATACAATTTTCTTTTTTCCATGATATGCCTTCTCTACGGCAGCATCAATCACGCGTACGGATGATGCCCAGATATCGGGTCCCGTACCGTCGCCTTCAATAAAGGGTATGATGGGTTGGTCAGGTACATTCAGTTTTCCTTCTTGATTGGTAATTTTCTGTCCTTGCATAATTAATTATTGTTTTTTCTTTTTTCTATTTGGTTTTATATTGGCAATTGCATGACTAGTTAAAAATCCACATTCAAGTCGAGCCTTTTCTTGAGCTCGGCAAGCAGCGGATTCAATACGTTCATTTGTTCGTATTTCTCGGCAGGTGTAAAAGCAGCTTTACGCCTGGATTCAAATGGTATGGTTATGCAACGGATATCACCGCACTTGAGTCCTTCCTTTTCGCGAAGTCGGTTCAGTATTTCCGTTCTGCAAGATTTGATTTCATCTTGCTGTATGGTATTCTCAACAGAGATTTCAATTACGTTGTCATCAACAATATTGATAGTGTAAGCAAATAGCGAGTGTGAGATTTGCTTGCGACAGGCCTCATTATAATCGGCACTGATTTTTTTGAAAACAGAAGTAACTTGATCAGCATCTAACTGGACGCCGACAAATGCCATTGCCGGGTCTTTTTCTTTTTCAGCGTCTTGGCTGGTATTAGCTTTGGAGGCCAAAGACTGGGCTATCGATATGGTAGATGGCCTGATAGCTTTTGCTGCGGGTTGTATCGGAGGCTGCTTGGAAACAGGAGGCTCAGGTGTTTTTAATGCTGGCACCGCAATACTGGGTAATGAATGAGAAGAAATGGACTGGATCGGTATGGTGCCTTGATTCTGAATGGTTGGTGCTGGCGCAGGGGCCATTGTTATGCTTGGACTTGGTGCTGCTGGCTCTTTTTTAGCTATTGGGGCTAGATCAGGTGTTCCAGCCATCGAGCATAATTTCATAAGAGTCACCTCAACCAATAACCTTTGGTTGTGTGCGGATTGGAATTGGTTGTCGCATCGGGTTAGCACTTCCAGGAATCCAAATAGCATGGCGGGGCTTATGCGTGCAGATTGATTGGTGTATTTCTCGCGTATCGCTGGAGTGGTTTCCAACAGCATGGTGGTTTGCGGATCCTTGCTGACCATCAAGTCGCGGATGTGTGATGAAAACCCGCCAACAAAATGCTGCAAGTTGAATCCGTCCTTCAATACCTCATCGAGCAATAGCATGCACGCGGAAAGTTCTCCTTTCAGGAGATGGTCTGTGAAAGAAAAATAATATTCATGATCGAGCACATTCAAGTTCTCGGAAACATGCTTGTATGTGATGTGGTTTCCTGCGAAACTTACAAGTTGGTCGAATATGGATAATGCGTCGCGCAATGCCCCATCCGCCTTCTGGGCAATCAAATGCAAAGCCTCTTCTTCAGCCGTCACATGTTCGCTGTTGGCCACGTATTGCAGGTGATGGGCGATGTCGGTAACAGTGATTCTATTGAAATCGAAAATCTGACAACGAGAAAGAATCGTGGGAATTATTTTGTGTTTTTCCGTAGTAGCCAAAATGAATTTGGCATAGGAGGGTGGTTCCTCCAATGTTTTCAGAAATGCATTGAAAGCAGAAGGGCTTAACATGTGAACCTCGTCAATGATGTAGGTTCTGTACTTTCCGCCTTGAGGATGGTAGCGAACTTGCTCAACAAGGGCACGCATATCGTCAACCGTACTATTCGAAGCTGCATCTAATTCAAAAATATTGAGGCTTTGACCATTGTTGAACGCTACGCAGGATTCACACGAGTTGCAGCATTCAAAATCTGGGGTGAGTTCCGTGCAATTGATCGTTTTTGCCAAAATCCTGGCACAAGTGGTTTTGCCAACTCCCCGCGGACCTGTAAAAAGAAAGGCCTGAGCGAGTTGGTTGGTTCGGATGGCGTTTTTCAGCGTCGAGGTTATGGATGTTTGCCCAATCACCGTATTGAAGGTGGAAGGTCTGTATTTGCGAGCTGATACTATGAATGAATCCATTTTAAAATACTGGTGTGACTAAAGCGATGGCATCTTCACAAAATTAGGACATTGGCTTCGCTTTTAGCATAACTTTGTGGCCAATTTGTTGATTGGAATAATTTGATTATCACTACCCATGGCCATTTCACCAGATGAATTGAACCGGAACGCTTCCAAAATTGAGCGTGAGAACCGCAAGTTCTACCACCGCTTGTTGAAACACAAACGGCCAGGTTTGGAGGATGATGTGGTGGATTTCCATCATCAGGTTTTTAACAAAATCGACTGCCTCGCTTGTGCCAATTGCTGTAAAACCATCAGTCCTGTGTTCAAGGAACGAGATATCTCCCGTTTGGCTTCTCATTTGGGACTAAAACCAGTCCAAGTGGTTGCGCAATATTTGCGGATGGATGAGGACGGAGATTATGTCCCCAACAACATTCCCTGTCCGTTTTTAGCAGCTGATAACCGCTGTAAAGTGTACGAGTCCCGACCATTTGCATGCAGCAGCTATCCGCATACCGACTCACTTCCCTTAAGGAAATCGGTATCGTTGGTAGTAAAAAACAGTGCTGTTTGTCCGGGTGTTAATGAAATAACTCGATTGTTGGCCGAAAAATATTCTAGTGTCTGATCATGCGTAAACTAAATTGCTTTTCGGGTGTTTCTGCAACTTATCTCAAAGGACTGGTGTGGAAGCCGTAAACAACCAAGATATTCAGTTCGTAATTCATTCTTCCATAGATGGGCATGAGGTGGCGTCATGGCATCAGGTTGTAGAAGGTAAAGGTATATTCCTAACCATCCCATATCTCCAAGCTTTGGAGCAGTCTATTATACCTGGTCTGACTTTTCGCTACGCCTTACTCAAAATCAAAGGTGAACCCGTAGCCGCATATTGTTTTCAGTTGGTTGATTTGTCTTTTGATGGTATCGGTGGTATTTTGAATTTGGAAAATTATGGAGGACTTTCTTCCTCAATTGCGGGAACTGTCAACAATTTGTTGTTTAAGAATTCAGATAACTCACGACCCATGCTGTTGGTTTGCGGAAGTTTACTCTCCAGCGGCGAATATGGAATAACTGCCAAGGATGATGCATCCATTATGCAAGCTTTCAATCACTACCTCCAAATTCGTGATAGTATAATCGCAGAATTACAAGGTTGCAGGATAGTAGCGGAAATTGTCAAGGATTTTTATGAGCATAATAATGCGTTGTTTTCTTGGATTGCATCCAAAATCGGATTCCCGTTGCGCACAGATCCGGAAATGATATTGGAACTGGATCCGGATT
Source organism: Bacteroidota bacterium (assembly GCA_046340555.1). Taxonomy (GTDB): domain Bacteria; phylum Bacteroidota; class Bacteroidia; order AKYH767-A; family OLB10; genus JALRAP01. The sequence continues at coordinate 4,823 of JBKDSL010000077.1, read as the reverse complement.
GGAAGGTTTTTGATGACTATTTGGCTTCGTTGTCCTCTAAGTATCGGGTAAGGGCTAATGCTGTTCGAAAATCCGCCGCATCACTTTCGGAAAGCACACTCACTTTGCAGGAAATGGAAAAAGCCAAAACCGAAATGGAGCGTTTGTTTGGTGCCGTACGCGACAAAGCTCCAATTCAAGTTTTGAAACCTGAAATCGATTACTTGATTTCATTGAAGAAAGTATTGGGTGATCAGGTTATCGTAACGGGTTTTTACAAGGACGGTAAAATGTTGGCATTCCGAACGGCTATCCTTGGTGACAATCAATTGGAGGCCCATTTCATCGGTCTTGATTATGAGTTTAACCGAGAGTTCGATCTTTATCAGAATATCCTGTATGGACTTATCTCCGATGCCATTTCGAGTAAGGTGAGTAGGGTTATGTACGGCAGAACCGCATTGGAAATTAAAAGTACCGTGGGCGCCAAGCCGTATAAATTGGCCTGCTATATGCGTTTCCATAACAAGCTCCTGAATACGGTCGTGAAGACTTTTGTATCAGGATTGGGTCCTAAAGATTGGATGCCACGAAGTCCATTCAAGTGACTTGTTTTTTTTCAGGATAAGCTATATTTACACTATGATTAGGTCGCTTTTGGCAATTTCCTGCCTATTTGTTTGTTGTGGTAAGCCTACCACTATCCGTCAAGTGGATTTGCCATCTGCAGATGGCGGAAAAGTTTGCTTGGATTCGGTCTTGGATGCAAATCGACATACGGCATTTCTGTTTTTTTCGCCAGAATGTCCCGTTTGTATACAATCGGTCCCGGAGCTTTTGTCAATCGATAGTGTTTTTCGTTCTCTCGTTTATGTTTATCCTGGAACCTATTATACAAAAGAGCGCATTTCGAATTTTCATACAGAATACGGAATCAGCTCTCTAGCCCTCTTGGATACTGCTAACATTTTGGTTGAATTGATGAATGCCGAGGTGATGCCGCAGACCATAGTAACCGACCGAGAAGGTAGAGTGGTTTACAACGGAGCTATTGACGATCGCATACAAGATTTGGGCGAAAAAAGGCAAGTGGTGACACAGCGTTATCTTGGTGCGGTGCTCGACAGTTTGGCGGCAGGCTCCCCCGTTCCCTTCGCAACTACAATTGCCCATGGATGTTACATAGAACGTGAAATAAATTGAAAGGCTTATACACGGTATCCGTTTTTATAATTCCTGTTATATTCCTGTTTGCAATAGGCTGTGTTTCCAGTAGCAGTGAAGAAACATCCCTATCCTTCAACAAGGACATTGCGCCCATCATCCACAAGAATTGCTCATCGTGTCATCGCCAAGGTGAAGCAGGCCCGTTCGCGCTGGTTACTTTTGAGGATGTACGTGCCAAAGCCAGGACGATTGCCAAGGTGGTTTCGAAAGGACTGATGCCTCCATGGCCCGCCGATACCACTTATAGCCGTTTTGTAGGCGAAAAGGTTTTGCCGATTCATGAAAAGCAAATGCTTTTGGATTGGATAGCTCAAGGTTGTCAGGAGGGAGACCCGAACATGAAACCTGTTCTTCCGGTTTTTCCCTCCTTGTCCAAGTTCGGAGTTCCTGACGCGGTTATCAAGGTAGCTCAACCTATCGAAATTCAAGGCGATAACCGCGACCGTTTCCTGGTTGTTAAAATGCCTTTTGAATTGGAGCGCGACACTTTCGTAAGTATCATTGAATACGTGCCAGCCAATAGGAGGTTGTCGCACCATGTAAACGGACATATGGTTCATTACTCTGAAACGGGAAAGCGTAACGTTTTCGAAGGGCCATTCGTCGTCGACCGTGATCAGGCTGGCACATTGGATTCCAGCTACCGAGCTATAAAACTGTTGAATGATGATGGCACTTATCCGCTTTTGGTGCCATCGGCGTTCAACTACCTTCCAGGGGTAGAGGTGCAGCAATATCCTGAAGGAATTGGAGGCTATCGGATCAGTAAGAAGGGTGTGATGCTTTTACGGGATGTGCATTACGGACCATCCTCCAAAAATGATGTCGATACGCCTCGTATCAATCTGTTTTTTGCACCTAAGCCGCCCCAACGACCGCTACTCGAAACCCAATTGGGCACCTTGGGTATATCGGACATTGTGCCGACTTTGGTGATTCCACCTGATACGGTGATGCGATTTACGACTCGGGCCACAATCCGTCAAGATATATCGCTTGTTACAATCAATCCGCACATGCATCTGTTAGGCAAGTCTTTTTGGGCATATGTCATCAAGCCGGATGGCGATACCATCCCTTTGATTCGAATACCTCGCTGGGATTTCCGATGGCAGTATTTTTATACTTTTCCAAAAATGCTTCGAATACCTTCAGGCAGTGTAGTTGTTGCAGAGGGACTTTTCGATAACACAACATCCAACCCCAATAATCCGTTCAATCCTCCAAGGGAGATTTCAGGAACCAATGGGAGTATGCGCACGACCGATGAAATGTTCCAGCTCATCATGAACTTCCTACCTTATGAACCGGGCGATGAGCAGATAATTCTTGATCCTTCGGTCTTCAAAAACCAAGGGCTGTAAATACATCAACAATGAAATTCAATTTGGCATTTTTCAAGAAAATCGTGCTGTTGACCGGTTCGCTTTTGTTGATTTCCGCATCTTTTTCAATGGCGCAGGATGATCAGAAAATGACCAAGAAGCAAAAAAAGGCCCAAGAAAAGAAAGAGCAGCAGAAGCAAGATGCCCGCAAAGCGGAGATTGAAGGTCGCAAGCGTCACATGAATCTACAAGACAAGGAGACCCGAAAACGCATGAAGAAAAACAGGAAAAAGGGTTCTAAGTACGTGTCAAGCAAACCCCGATTCATCGACAGGCTTTTGGCGCCTTTCAAATAACCTGATTACGCGTATTCTCTCAAGTCAACGGGTACCAATTGTGTTACCCCTTGCTCCACCATGGTAACGCCATACATCACATCCGTTTCCGCCATAGTTGATTTGTTGTGGGTGATGATGATGAACTGCGACTCTTTGGAGAAAGTGCGGATGATCTTGCTGAACTTTCCGATGTTCGCATCATCTAAAGGCGCATCAACCTCATCCAGTATGCAGAACGGAGATGGTTTCAATAGATAAACACCAAACAGGAGGGAAGTGGCAGTAAGGGTTTTCTCTCCTCCGGAAAGTTGGTCAATCGACATGGGCTTTTTACCCTTTGGTTGTGCAATGATTTGTACGTCCGATTCCAAAGGGTTGGCTAAATCCGTAAGGATCAAATCGCAATTATCCTCTTCTGAAAACAGTGTACGGAATACATGAATGAAATTTGCACGAACTGCGTTGTAGGCCTCCATGAATTTTTCCTTGGCAGAGCCGTCTATTTCCGCAATAGTCTTCAGTAATGAGTCTTTGGCTTTGTTCAGGTCATCTTGTTCTTTCAGAATGAAATCGTGGCGTTCTTTGATTTCTTTGAAAGATTCAAGTGCCATGGGGTTTATCGCGCCGAATTCGCTCAACTGTGTTTTGAGCTTTTCAACTCTGGCACGAAGCTCATCCGGATTCTGTTCGGGATCGGGTTCGCGGTCCTTGAGGTCGTCTAGTGAAATTTCAAACTCTATGTTCAAACGTTCACGCAACGACGTCATCTGTAACATCAAGGTGTTTTTCTCGTTCTGAATCTCTCGGATTATAGCTTCTGAGTGTTCCTTTTGCTTACGTTTTTCACCGATGGATTTTTCTTCTGCCTCGATTTCGCCCTTGGATTTGTAGTAATCGTCTTCGTGCGTCTTAAGATTTGTTTCCTGTTCAGTACGCTTTGCAATCAATTCTGAAAGCTGGCTGTCTGCTTCAGTGATCGACGTTTCGATTGTGTTCAGTTGGTTGGTGATTCCTTCCAGTTCGCCCGCTTGAGCTACGCGATTATTGCTCAGGTTGGCAACCTGGTTGGATTTGAAACTGATGTCGCGCGTTATGTTCTGCAGTTTGTTTTGCTGTTGGTAGAACTGAATGTTCTTGGTGTTGTATGCGCCCGACATTTCGCCAACATGCCGTTGCAGATCGGAGGATCGTTGTTGTTGCGAGGACTGTTGACCGATGAGATTGGTAAGTTCTTCCTTCCTGGATTCGATGGAATAGGGCGCCTCGCCTTCTTGTGTGGAAGGAGCTCCGGTCAATCCATTCAGTTCGTCATTTAAACGGTCAACAGTAGACTTGGTATAATTGAAAGCGGCAAGCAAAAACTCTTTGTTATTATTGAGAGTGGAAACGCGCCCTGTTGCTTTGGCGAATTCGTTGTCGAGCCTTGAAACTTCCGCGTTGCCTAAGGAGCCCGCAGTTCGGAGGCTCCCAATTGATGCTTCGGTTTCGCTGATTTCCGTTTGGATTTTCTCTATGGCTGCTTTGTGTTCCCCTATTTTCTCTGAAAGTTGTTGCAAGTTTTTTTGACGGCCAGTGCGCTTGCCATCGCCGTGTCCAACAGATCCACCACCCATGGTATAGCGTTGGCGCAGGAACCTTCCATTGGAGGAAAGTATTACAAATCCCTTTTCAAGGTCGGAAGTATCTACATTGGAAATGTCTTCTGTGTTTCGAAGGACATGCACATGCCCTAGAAGATATTCAAACAGTTTACGGTACTTGCTATCAAATTCTGAAGCTGTAAACGCATTTTCGCATCCATTGATTGAGGATGTTCCGTTCGCGGGTAAACGCTCCAGGTTTTCAAGGATGAAAAAGTTGGCGCGACCCTTAGAAGATTTGTCGAGGGTTTGAATGGCTTCCCAGGCCTCTTGAGCGTTATCTGCAACAAAATGGTTTAGGAAAGGCTCGAGGT
>JBKDSL010000076.1:0-7667 GCA_046340555.1 Bacteroidota bacterium | reverse complement strand
TTTCTTACATTATTTTATTGTAATTAATGTTTCTACTAAGACATCGATAAATCTTATTAGTGGTAATTATTACAACGACTCTACCATTTTCAAAAACAGGAAACTGTGAAAAAGAATGCTCCTTCATTTTTGCTAACAATTTGTCTAACTTATCATTTCTTTCTGCACCTATCACTTCAAACTGAAACAAGGGTATTACTTTTTTAGGATTCTGTAACTTGAAAAGTATATTTTCAAAATCAATTGTCACTTCATCAAGAGGAATTGCAATAAACTGACCTCCAATTTTAGGATTATGGACTATTGCATTTCTAAGCTGAGCATAATCAATTAGTTTTTCTTTAAAATTTTTTATTAAAGGATTGCTGCTTTTTCTAATTTTTGATGTAAATGACTCGAATTCTTCGTTGTCCAAATTCCTCAAAATCTTGTCAACCTTATTATAAATCTCAATAAACCTCTCTGCATTTTTCATTTTCAATAGGTTCTTGTTGTATTATCATAAATATTCTTCATTTATTTTACTGAACAAAATACATCAACCAACTTTAGGTTGCCAGCAACTTTTGGTTAAAACTCGTGTGAAGTTAAAAAACAGGGCCAAATTTTCAAAATGAGCCGCATGCCATCGGCATTGCCACGGCCAAATCCCCCCCAATCCCGCCAAGTCCGTAAATTAGCCGCATGGTAACCATAGACCCCAAAGAGATTAAAACCGGACAGCTGCATGCCCACATGCTGAGCGCCATTGCCCCACGGCCCATTGCGTTTGCCAGCACGGTGGATAAAGACGGCACACCCAACCTGAGCCCCTATAGCTTCTTCAACGCCTTCGGCTCCAAGCCACCCACCCTCATATTCAGCCCCGCCCGCCGCGTGCGCGACAACACCATCAAACACACCCTCGAAAATGTGTACGAAACCATGGAGGTGGTGATCAACGTAGTCAACTACGATATGGTGCAGCAGATGTCGCTCTCCAGCTGCGAGTACCCCAAGGGGGTGAGCGAGTTCGAGAAGGCCGGCTTCACCCCCATCGCCTCGCAACTGGTGAAACCCTTCCGCGTGAAGGAATCGCCCGTGCAGTTCGAATGTAAAGTGAAACAGGTAATCGAAACAGGCAACGAAGGCGGCGCCGGCAACCTCATCATCTGCGAAATCCTGCTCATGCACGTAAGCGAAGCCGTAATGGATGAAAATGGCCGCATTGATCAACACAAAATAGACCTGGTGGCCCGCTGTGGCTACGATTGGTATTGCCGTGCCTCGGGCCCTGCCTTGTTTGAAGTGGCCAAACCCAACCTGAAGCTGGGCATCGGCCTCGATAACATACCCGAAGACATCCGCCTCAGCGAAGTGCTCTCCGGTAACGATCTGGGACAACTAGGAAACCTGGAAGCCATACCCGCCTACGAAGAGGTGCAAGCCTTTGCCACCATGCCCGAAATACAACGGCTGATGGAGTCGCTCGAAGAAGATCCAGGAACACGCAAGCTGGCCCTGCACCTCGCCGCCAAGGAGCTCATTAAAGCCGGCAAGGTGGCCGACGCCTGGAAGCTGTTGTTACTTTTCTGAGGTGGTAGAGCGCGTGTCTAACGCATCGCGCAAGCCATTGCCCAGCCATGTAAACGCCAACACCATGAGCATGATGGCCAAGCCTGGAAACACCGCCAAATGGGCGGCCCCCAATACAATGTAGGAGTAACTCTCCTTGATCATCATGCCCCACGAAGGTGTAGGCGGTTGTGCCCCCATGCCGAGGAAGCTGAGTCCGGCCTCCAACAAAATGGCCGAAGCGAAATTGGAAGCGGCTATCACCACCACAGGGCCCATCACATTGGGCAACACATGGCGCACAATGATACGCGCATCGCTATAGCCCAACGCGCGACCTGCCTCCACGAAATCCTTTTCACGCAAACTGAAAATTTGTCCGCGCACCAAACGCGCCACCTCCACCCACATGGTGAGGCCCACGGCAATAAACACCTGCACAAAACCTTTCCCCAGCGCGAGCGTGATGGCAATCACCAACAACAGCGTGGGCACAGACCACACCACGGTGGTAAACCACATGATGAACGCGTCTATTTTCCCTCTGAAAAAACCAGCTAAGGAACCTAACAGCACGCCTATCAACAAGGAAATAACCACAGCAATAAGTCCTACCGACATAGAAACCCGAGTGCCCGCCAACAACCTGCTGAATTGATCTCGTCCGAACTTGTCGGTTCCCAACCAATAGGTTCGCGTTTCGGTGTATTCCTTCAAGCAATCTGATCCGTTGATGGCACCTTGGCTTGATTGCATTCCGTTACGATTGCAAAAACCCTCGATCTTCATGCTTTGCATTTCGGATGACACACCAGGATCACCATCGAATTCAGACCAGAAAAGCGATGGCCCTTGCATATAAAAAGTGTCCACCGGCACTGATTTGAATTTCGATGGATAGCCACTGATCCATCCTGGCAAAGCACTTTCCTGCATCGACAACTGGCTCGGGAACTGTAGAAATGTTACTTCGGAACCTGGAGGCAGCAGCGCGAGTGATACGTGCATTTCATTGGCATCAGGCGTATCGTCGGGCATGATGAAATAACAAAACACCGATACCATCAATGCACATCCAACCAACACCAATCCAGCCATCCCTTGGAATCCACTTCGGAAACGCTTCCAAAAAAGACTAGCAACCGATTGTCCGCTCATATCAACTGATGCAAAAATTCATTTTTCAAAGGTAACTAACCAACAGCAACCAACGCTAAACCCCATGCCGCCTACCCTTCCATTCATACCCTTTGCGATACATAGTAAACAAGGCCACCAAAGTGTAAAGAGGATACATCAACGCATACAACGGAGCAACTGTCAATGCACTTGATTGCCTGTAAAAAGATGCGATTGGTTGCAGCAGCAACATATCAACCGTAAACTTCCATAGCAACCAAGCCACTAAAAACCACACTGGCAATAATTCAAGCAGGCATAAAGCCAACAACAACAACGGAACCAGATTCACCAATGAGATGCATGCTCCCGTAATGGTAATATGTGGTTTGCCATACCCCTTTATTTTAGACGCCCATCGAATGCGCTGGTTGATGAGTCCGAGAAGAGTGCCCATAGGCTCGGTAAGCACTAACGAGTTTTCGTCTTTGTTAAATGCCACGCTGCTGCCCAATTGAAACATCAGGTAGGTGTCATCACCCGAGGGATCGTTGATGCCATAGCTGTAACCACCAACTTGTTCAAATGCCGACTTGCGAAATGCCAAATTGGCTCCACTGCACAGCAGCGGTGTGCCGTTGGCAATAGATGCCGCTCCTACAGCCGACAACACCATTTGATCCATGCGCTCGAAATGTGAGAGCAATCCATCAGCATCCCGAATGGCCACCATTCCTGCAACCATATTGATGGAATCGTCTTTGAACTTACCTACCATGGAGGCAACCCAATGTATAGATAATCTGCAATCGGCATCGATGGTCAAGATGATGTCGCTTTTGGCAACCGCAATCGCCCGCCACACCGCCTGCTTTTTACCTGGTGCATCATGCGCAGCAGCTTTGATGATTCGATGTTCAAATTTTCCGGATGATAATTTTTTTGTAACCAATGCTGCTGTGTCATCATCCGAAAAATCATCCGAAACAATAATCTCCAATTGTTCAGCTGGGTAATCCTGCATCAACAAGTCATCTAGTAGTCCGGATATCCTATCGGCTTCGTTTCTTGCCGCAACCACTATGCTTACGCGTGGTTTGAATGCTTGCGCGGATGGTGTTGTTGGATATAGTCTCCATGAAATTGCACGACGAAGAATCCACCAATTGTAAACTCCAAGCATCAACACCAAAAGAATCAAAATGGTCTGCATGCTTCAATCCTTGATTTTGATGGAGTATATGGCTGCGCCGCCGATCAATGCGGGCACAACCAGATTTATCAACCACAGCGCAGCAGACGCGGCCAAAACGCCTGCGGCATTGGCGGTCAACGGAGCCAATAAGAACAATGCCACAGAGCCACGCACGGTAAACTCGGTGATGGCAAAACCAGGTATGACTGCCATGAACAAATAAACCACAGCTATGGATGTGAAGGCATCAAACCAATGTATGTGCACGCCACATGCAACCAACATCAGGTAGAATTGTGTTGCAAAAACCAAGTATCTCAACAAAGACAACAGCAGCACTTGAAGCAGCAGCGAACTTGAGTATGCAAACAATGGCTCCACATAAGCCTTAACCATACCATAAATGCTTGTCAGGCCCAACCTTCTTTTCAAGAATGGCAACGACCAATAAATGGAAACCAAAACCAGCATCAACATGCAGAGCCAGGTTAACACCGCTTCCGTTTTCAATCCGATTTGTTGAAACGGCGACTCAACATAAAAAAGTGCGACAAAACCCATCAACAAAGTCACCAATAGCTGAGCAAGATTTCCTGGCATGCTGCACAACGCCGCTTTAACCTTGTTGCCGTTTGAGAAGTGCAGCGCCCTGCCGGCAAACTCACCCGTTCTATTGGGTCCAAACAGGCTGATGGTGGTGCCGCTCATCACCGAAAGGAATGATTTCCACCAATCCAGTGGCTCCACATGCTGAATCAACAAACGCCATTTGAGGGTTTCGATGCCCCAATTGATGAAAAACAGCAGGCTGGCAAATACAAAGGCAGGATAGTAAACCAATGTTGCTGCAGGGTTTGTAAAGAGCTTGACAACATCGGGACGACTGTATGCGGTGTACATGACATAAGCCATGGAGGCCGTTGCACCCACGATTTTAAGCATCAAAATAAAACGCCTGTTGAGCATTCAGATAACCCTTTGGGGTATGGTTACAATTTTAATCAAAAGTACGCTCCGCTAACGAATGGGTTGGCTACATTTGGGATTAATGTCAGCATCCGAACGCATTATCCTTGGAATCGACCCCGGCACGATGGTCACGGGCTATGGTATCATCCAAATTTCGTCGGGTAAGATGCGTGTGATGGCCGCTGGAGTGATCGAGTTAGGCAAACTAGGCGATCATCAAGTTAAGTTGAAGAGGATTTTCGACCGCACCCTTGGTTTGATCGATGAGTTTTGTCCGGATGAGCTTTCCATCGAGGCGCCATTCTTCGGCAAAAACGTGCAATCCATGTTGAAGTTAGGAAGGGCCCAAGGAGTGGCCATAGCGGCTGCCCTGTCGCGTTCGATTCCCGTATGCGAGTATTCCCCCAGGAAGATAAAACAATCAATTACAGGCAACGGAAACGCCACCAAGGAGCAAGTAGCCTCTATGCTTCAAACCTTGTTAGGTTTCGAAGAGCTTCCACGGTATTTGGATGCAACCGACGGCCTCGCAGCAGCAGTGTGCCATTATTTCCAAAGCGGCAAAGGTGGCAATGGCTCATCACCCACCAAAAAAACATCGAAGGGCAAGGGTAGTTGGAAGGCGTTTTTGAGTGAAAATCCGGGGAGGGTGACCGGGGACCGGTGACCGGTTACCAATATTGGTTTCAACAAGCAAGCTAAGGGCGGAGTTGGTCAATGGTGAATAAGAGACCGACTGCTACTGCTAACGCCAGCCGCCATTTGGTCACCGGTCACCCTTCGAAAAGCTCGGGGCGGAGCTGGTCACCTCATTTGCAATCCTCAACGCCGTTTCCTCCATCACTTCCTTCGGAAATTGCTTTTTGGGCATGGAGAAGTTGATGTCGGCCATGGTTTGTAGGGGTACGAGGTGTACGTGGGCGTGGGGCACTTCGAGACCGATAACGGCTACGCCGATGCGTTTGCATGGAACAGCGTTTTTCAAGCCACGGGCCACTTTTTGAGCAAAAGCCATGAGTGCGGTTAACTCCTCCTCTTCGAGGTCGAAAATGTAATCTACTTCACGCTTTGGGATCACCAGCACGTGTCCTAACACCAGCGGATTTACATCCAAAAAGGCGAGGTAATTTTCGGTTTCAGCAACCTTATAAGCGGGGATTTCGCCGGCTACGATGCGAGAAAAGATGCTCGGCATTAGCGTGAAATTTCTATCACCTCAAATTTCATGATTCCTGAAGGAACTTCGATCTCGGCTATGTCGCCCGGTTTTTTACCTAACAAACCCTTACCGATCGGAGATGTTACAGATATCTTTCCGGATTTCAAGTCAGCCTCTGTTTCGGCCACCAGCGTGTAGGTCATTTCAGCCTTATTACCTAGGTTTCTAATCTTGACTTTCGTCAATACAGAAACTTTGGAAGTATCAATCTTCGATTCGTCAAGTATTCGTGCCGAAGCCAATAATTCTTCCATCTTGGAAATTTTGAGCTCTAGCAAACCCTGTGCATCCTTAGCGGCATCATATTCTGCGTTTTCAGATAAATCACCTTTATCCCTTGCCTCCGCAATTTGGCGAGAAATACTTGGCCTTTCTACCGTTTTCAAGTGGTTTAAATCGTCTTGAAGCTTTTTAAGGCCTTCTTCTGTAAAATAATTCAGTTGTGACATAACTATTTAGTTGAATGTAAAAACGAAAGAAGACCCCGCGAACGGGGTCCTCTTGTTTGTTATCAGTACAATTAAGGAGATTGCTTACAACACTAAGCGCAAGCCAATACCATGGCTTCCATCAAAAAATTCAGTAGCTCTATAAGAATAATCAATACCGAATTTCTTGCCTGACTTGCCTAAAGGCAAATCCACAGATACACCACCATTCAACCCTGAAAGGGCAGTGAGGCGATCATCACCTGCTTGGTCTTTTTCGGTCAGGTAACCACCACGAACAGAGAAAAGATCCTTGAAGCTATACTCCACACCAAGACCGTATTGGTCGTAGGTGAATGAGTTTGATGTGAAAGACCCTGCGAAAGTCAAACGATGGTTCTCGGCAGGCTTGTAATCATAGCTTGCTCCGATGGCGATCAGTGAAGGAAGTTCAAAGCGCTCGGTACGTTGTTGGATGGTTTGCTGGTAGCTGGTAACCACTGGAGGATTTCCACGGAAGGAAAGACCATCACCAGTGTAACGCATTGGAGTACCAACATTCTTCAAGGAAATTCCGAAACGGAGGTTGTCCTTGTCTTCGTTGAAACCGGTTACGTATTGGATACCTGCATCGAATGCCACTCCTTGTGCTTTCACATCCGAAGAAGATTGTGAAATCACACGAACGGTCATACCACCATAGATACTGTTCGAGAACGATTTGGCATAGGAAACGCCCAGGTTGAAAAACTGCGGTTTGAAATTACCGAAACCACCTTCAGGGTTATCAACTGTCGTTACTTGAATATCGCCGAATCCAACAGACATAACAGAAAGAGCCATAACACCGGTTTCTCCTACACGCTGAGCAAGTCCAAGGGAATTGATTTTGATATCGGCGCCTTTCAACCAATCGGTGAAGCTGTAGCTGATGTCTGTTTTAGTTGTAAAGGCCAATCCAGCCACGTTATTGAATTGTGATTCCAATCCGCGAACGTTGGCAATGTTGATTCCTCCCCAACCAGAACTACGAGTCCATGGATTGATAAGAAGTTCGGTGGCACCTGCCTGTCCTGCACGGTCCTCATTGCCAGCAAAACTTTGATTGCTGCCGGCGCACATGAGTGAAACCGCCATGAAACCGTATGCAAAAGGTTTTATAAGTTGCTTCATATTGCTTGTG
>JBKDSL010000075.1:0-16433 GCA_046340555.1 Bacteroidota bacterium | reverse complement strand
TCACCCTGTTGCCACCGCTTACGGGAACGAAACTGCGCGAGCCTTCAAAATAGCCTGTCTTGTTCACAGTAACATAGCCCAGGTTCTGGTAGGCGCTGAAGCCATTGATGCGGAAAACCCCTTGACCGTCGGTGGTAGAGGTGCTGTTACCCGCATTCACCGTGGCGCCTGCTACGGCATTGCCGTTCTCGTCAGTTACCGTTCCATAAACCGAAGCACTCACACCTTGTCCCCACAAATCGCTACCGGGAGGTGGGTTGGGTGATGGATCTTCCGATTCATCTTTCTTACACGCCGCAATGGTTAACGAAACCAGAACGGTAAAGGCCAGGAGCTTTCTGAACATGGGTTAGGTTTTTTTATTAGTTGTTTGAAAATTTTGAAGCCAACGGAAAACGGGCTTGGTAGTACAATGATAGGAAAAAAGTAGCAGTGGCAGTGGCAGTGGCAGTAACAGTAACAGAGGCGAGGAGGCGGTGGCGGATGACTGCGAGGAGGTGGGAGGCAGATGGCGCTGGCGGAAGACAGTGCTGGTCACTGGTTAATAATTCGAACCAAATGTTCAGATAAAAGCAAACTCAAATCCATTCTCCAACAAGTCCGCAAAGAAAGTTGGATAGGATTTATCGACTCCATTGGTTTGATCCAATTGGACATACTCGGTTTTTAACGAAACCAGACTAAAGGCCATGATGATGCGATGGTCGTCAAATGTTTTGATAAACCTAGTTGTAGGTGATGGACCGCGGCCTGGATACACCTTGAATTTGGAACCGCCACAAAAATCTGTCTTCACTCCCAAATCATACAATCCACGTTGCAAAGCAAGTGCGCGGTCACATTCTTTCAATCGAAGGTTCTTCAGTCCTGTAAGGTCGGCAGTGATGTTCATCGCGCCGCAAGCAACAGCGATGGCAGGAGCCAAATCAGGACACGAAGTGAAATCCTCCAAAAAGTAATCGGACTGCAAATCACCAGTACCCGTAATGTAAAGTCCGTTTGCATCAAACTTGCTCGACACACCGAGTTTCCGCATGAAATCAACTATAACCTTGTCGCCTTGCAAAGAATCCTCACGCAATCCCTCTAAGAAAAAAGAAGAACCCGGCTGCATGGCAGCAGCCTGGAACCAATAGGATGCGGAAGACCAATCGGCTTCAACATAAAACTCTTTAGACTGGTAAACACCTTCCGAAACAGCAACTCCATACGGCGAAATCTCAACTTTAGCCCCATAATGAGTCATAACATCAGCTGTCATTTGAATGTATGGGAATGATAACACTTGGCCCGAGAACTCTAAAACCAATCCTCCATCCAAATAAGGCCCTATCATCATCAACGCGCTAATGAACTGGCTGCTGGTATCGGCAGGAATCACCAGATTTCCTCCATGCATCCTTCCCCTACCTGTTCTGATAGGAAATCGCCCATCTTCCTCCACGTAAGTGACATCCGCGCCAAGCGCATTTAATGCATCCACCAAGCCGCTGATAGGCCGAGCCAGCAAGGAATCAGAGCCATCCAATATCACATCGCGCCCAAGCAAGCAACATGCAGCCAGCAAAAACCGGGAGGTGGTTCCTCCATTGCCAACATGCAACTCCCCATCCTTGTCTGTTATTAGCCGCAACATGTCCATCGTATCATCGGCGTCGGAAAGATTTTCGATGCGGCTTTCTAACCCGCCTATCATCCGGATCGCCAGGGCACGATTGCTGATGCTCTTGGATGAAGGCAGCGGAATACGCACATTATTTAATGGCTCTCCCGAATATATAATCCTTGTTGCCATTTAAAAGTCGTTAAAATAGGTGAAAGATTCCATGAAGATTTGGTCGGGCAATTCGGTGCAAAAACGAGGTAAACCTACACGCTCCAACAATACACTCGAAAGATCATGACCGTCTGTTTTCTTATCCTTGCGCATGGCGGAAAGTAGGAACGAGCATGAATCAGGATTGATTTTCAAGTTCGGCAAGTGTGACTTTACAAGTGACTTCAAATCCTCTAGCACTTGCATATCCAAACCTAAAATCTTTTGAGATACATAGGCTTCGCAAACCAAGCCGATAGCTACCGCTTGCCCGTGTGTCATCTTATAATCGTCATGCTTATAGGACCAAGCCTCCAAGGCATGAGCTACGGTGTGACCGAAGTTCAGATGCTTTCTAACTCCATTTTCCAATGGGTCTTGCTGAACGATATGGCTCTTTACAGCGATGGATTGTGCGATCCAATCCAAAGTTTTGCGGCTCGACCTTTGCTCATAGGTAAACGACGATTGTTCGTGGACCAATTTCTGCCAGAGAGAGGCATCCCCGATAAGGGCATGCTTCCATGTTTCAACCAAACCTTCCTTCCATTGTTTTTCGGGGAGCGAATTGAGAAAACCCGGATACACAATGGTTTTTAATGGAGGATGAAAGGTTCCCAAAATATTTTTATAGCCATTAAGATCCACTCCCGTCTTACCTCCTATGGCGGCATCGGTCATGGCCAAAAGCGAGGTGGGCAAATTGATGTAACGAATGCCCCGCATGAAAACAGAGGCCACCATACCACCGATGTCTGATACTACGCCTCCTCCCAAATTAACCAATAGGGTTTGCCGGTTGGCCTTTCGATCCAACATCATTTGGCAAACACGTTCTACCGTTTCCAACTTTTTAGAGGATTCTCCAGCACCAATTACCAGTGGATGATACATGACACCCTGCAGCTCGAACAACTGCTTGAAACAATGCTTGTGGGTATGCTCATCTACCAAAACCAAGTATGGACCGGACGGAAATTCCTCCTTAATGAAAACGTCACGCAGGGCAGAAGCAAAACCACGGGAAATGATTACCTCATGGTTTCCTGAATCTATGCAAATAAAGTCCTCCATTGTGCTTTCACAAAGGTAGTCAACGACCTTTGGCAATCCCTATCTTTGCGCAGTAAAATCCGATAGTTTTTGTCGAGCCGACCCCATGGAAACCAACACTAAACCCCTTGATTTAGAAAATATTGAGGTTGCTTTCAAGGGCAAAACAGATGGCGAGTTGAAAAAAGCGTATTGGCTTTTCAAGGCCATTGCCTTTCCATCTTTGGTAAAGGCCGCCCCCACCCTTTTGCGTATTGCCATGGCGATTCGCTTCCCCGTCGTACCAATAGTAAGGGCCACTATCTTCAAGCATTTCTGCGGTGGCGATAATATTCTTGATTGCAACGAAACCGTTAACAAGTTGTGGCGCCAGCGTATTGGAAGCATCCTCGATTATTCCGTTGAAGGTGAAGAAAACGAAGACAACTTTGACAAAACCACTGAAGAGATTTGCGCTACAATTGAACGGGCCAAAGGTGATCCGTCAATACCTTTTTGTGTTTTCAAGGTGACAGGCATTTCTCGTTTCGCCCTTTTAGAGCGAATGAGTTCAGAAACCAATTTAGAAGCAAACGAGGTCGATGAATTCAACAAGGTCCGTGAGCGTATCGGAAAAATTTGTGGATTGGCTGCCCAACACCGGGTTCGTTTATTCATAGATGCGGAAGAATCGTGGATCCAGCCTGCCATAGACGGCCTTGCCGATGAAATGATGGCATTGCACAATAAGGAGGAAGTCATCATTTACAACACCATCCAACTTTACCGAACCGACCGTTTGGGATTTTTGAAAAAATCGCACGAGCGCGGCATGGCACTTGGATATAAGAATGGCTTCAAGTTGGTTCGAGGCGCCTACATGGAAAAAGAAAGAGCTCGAGCCAAGGCTTTGGGTTATGCTTCACCTATTCAGCCTGACCGTGAACATTGCAATCGTGATTATGATAACGCATTGCGCTTTTGTGTTGAGCATATTGACCGTATATCGATTTGTGCAGGTACCCACAATGAAAAAAGCTCCCTCTTACTAACGAAACTGATGCAAGAACATCGGATACCAAACGACCACCCATCGATCTGGTTCTCGCAATTGCTAGGCATGAGCGACCACTTGTCAGGCAACCTTTCAAACAGCGGATATTTGGTGGCAAAATATGTTCCCTACGGACCCGTGAAATCTGTTTTACCTTATCTAATCAGAAGGGCACAAGAGAACACATCCATTGCCGGCCAAACCGGCAGAGAACTTTCGATGATCATGCAGGAGCTAAAACGCCGCAGGAACGTCAAGGGTTGACAAATCAATAAATACGGGAAGCCATCAGCAGATTCAAATCGCGGTATGGCAATTTGCAATAGTCGCTAACGAACTTGTTGGTGACAGTTCCCTTATACAGGTAAATGCCACTACGAACGGTCTTGTTAGACCACAGAAACTCGTCCATGCCGCCTTCCTCACCGATGCTCATGAGTATCGGAGTGAAAATGTTGCTGAGGGCACAAGATGCGGTTCGCGCCACACGAGATGCGATATTGGGAACGCAATAATGAATAACACCGTATTTTCGGAAAACAGGATTGGTGTGGTTGGTGACTTCAGATGTTTCGAAACAGCCACCTTGGTCGATGGAGACGTCAATGATAACTGAGCCAGACCGCATTTCGCTGACCATCTCCTCGGAAACAATTACAGGTGTGCGACCATCGCGTGCATGCACGGCGCCAATGACCACGTCGGCTGAACGTAGTGCCTCAGCGAGGAAAGAAGGCACAATGGTGGACGTGTATAGTTTTTGGCCCAGGTGGCGTTGGATTTTTCTAAGCTTCGAAAGATCATTGTCGAATACCTTAACCTGCGCACCCAATCCCATGGCAGTACGAGCGGCGTGTTCGCCAACGGATCCTGCTCCTATGATTACCACTTGTGTGGGGGGAATTCCCGTAACTCCACCGAGCAGTTCTCCCCTACCCGACATGGCATTGCTTAGATATTCAGCAGCGATGAGTATGGCGGTGCCTCCAACAATTTCGCTCATGGCTTGAATGACTGGCAGCACGGCCGTTTCGTCGCGCATGTATTCGTAAGCCAATGCGGTAATCTGCTTGGCTTTCATTCGAGGAATGAAATCCTTGGGCTGCATGGCCACCTGAAGAATGGAAAAAAGCGTTTGCTTATCCTGTAGCAGTTCCAACTCCGATTCGGATGGAGGAGCCACCTTCATGATGATACTGCTGTTGCGATACACCTCAGAGGCTGAGGATGCGATCATCGCTCCTGCTTCGCTATAATCATTATCGGTGAAGTTGGCGTTTTTGCCTGCGTTACTCTCTATAGTGACATCGTGACCGTTGCTTACCAGCAAAGAAACGGATTCAGGTACCAGAGAAATACGATTTTCCTGAAAGGATGTCTCGCGTGGGATACCGATAGAAAGTCGCTTACCTCCTGTTTTCACAGGAACCATGCTTTCCTGCGGCTGAAGCAGCCCTTCGCGGGCCAAGCTTGAAAGATTGGGGTCGTTTTGGGGACGGCTCATACCGATAGGGTGATGGTTCGCTCTTGATTATTAACAGTTATTGTAATTCTGGCCGCATCTTCAGGCATCAAACCTGAAGCCTTTTCTGGCCATTCGATGAAGCAGTAATGACCACTACAAAGATAATCCTCGATTCCGAAATCCAAAGCCTCAGACTCCTTTTCGAGCCGATACAAGTCGAAATGATAAACGGGATCACCATGGCCCTCCTGATACTCGTTAACGAGGGTAAATGTGGGGCTACTTACCGTATCAGAGACTCCCAATGCCAAACAAAGTGATTTGATCAGGGTGGTTTTGCCAGCACCCATTTCACCAATCAGCAGAAAAACCCGGTGGTTGGGTAGCTGAGCAATCATATCAGCTGCCGCAGCGGGTAAGTCCGCCAATGAAGCACAGTGGTATGACTTCAATTCAGTGGTCACTTGTTGGTCAGCGTGATGCATGGGATGATCATTTCTTCTAAGGAAATCCCACCGTGCTGGAATGTATTTCGATAGAACTTCACGTAGTGATTGTAATTGTTGGGGTAGGCAAAAAATCGATCTTGTTTGGCAAAAACAAATGTGGTGCTCAAATTGGTTCGAGGCAGCATGGCATCCAATGGGTTTTTAACCTCAAACACATCCCGCTTTTCATAGGTAAGGCTCTTTCCTTGCTTGTAACGCAGATTGGTGTTGGTATTGCGGTCGCCAACAAGCTTAGAGGGCTCCTTTACGCGAATAGTACCATGGTCTGTACTGATCACAACTTTGACTTTGCGTGATGCGATTTTCCTCAATATCTCAAGCAAGGGCGAATGTTCGAACCAAGACAATGTAAGTGACCTATATGCCGATTCATCATCTGCGAGTTCCCGTATCACTTGCATATCGGTTCGCGCGTGCGAAAGCATATCAACGAAATTGTAAACAATCACGTTGAATCGGTTTTGGAAAAGATTGGTTATGTTATCGGCCAACTCCTTCCCGGCTTCGAATTTTGTGATTTTATTATAAGAAAATTTATACTGCTTACCCAAGCGCTGCAATTGGTCTGCAATGAATTCCTCCTCGTGCATGTTCTTTCCCTCATCATCCTCATCATTGACCCAAAGTTTTGGGAAACGTTTCTCGATATCCGAGGGCATCATGCCTGCGAAGATTGCATTTCGGCTGTATTGCGTGGCGGTTGGTAGTATGCTATAATAGGCATCCTCATCTATTACCCTGAACAACTCGGAAATCACCGGGGCGATTACTTTCCATTGATCAAATCGAAGGTTATCAATTAATATGAAAAACACCGGCTCCTGGGTAGATTCCACTACAGGAAGGATTTTCTTCCTGAAGAGTGTATGCGACATCACAGGCGACTTGTCATCACTCTTGAGCCATTCCAAGTAATGCTGCTCGATGAATTTGCCAAACTGCAAGTTTGCTTCATCTTTCTGCATGGTGATGATATCATACATTCCAGAATCACCGGAACCTCCAAGTTCGAGCTCCCAATAAACAAGCTTACGGTATATCTCAACCCATTCAGCGTGGCTGAGACGGTCGTTGAGTCGCATACTGATGTTTCGGAACTCTTGCTGGTAGGAGGATGTGGTTTTTTCTCCAACCAGCCTGCGTGTATCTAGGTTTTTCTTGATACTAAGCAGGATTTGATTGGGGTTAACGGGTTTGATAAGGTAATCGGCGATTTTGGAGCCGATGGCATCCTCCATGATATGCTCCTCTTCACTACGGGTGATCATGATTACCGGAACCGAGGCGTTCTGGTTCTTGATGCGCACCAAGGTTTCCAGACCGGAAAGCCCAGGCATATTCTCATCCAAAAAAACAATGTCATAAGGCTTTTTGGAGAACATGTCTATGGCATCCTGACCGTTTGTGGTGGTTTCCACATTAAAACCCTTCTCCTCCAAAAAAAGCACGTGTGGCTTCAGCAGTTCGATTTCATCGTCCGCCCAAAGTATTGTCGGCTTATCCATTAAAAAAACTAATTTTACGATTCATAAAGCTTTTAAAGTTACACATTATATCGGATACCATCCCCTTACTATTGCATTGAAGCGAAAAAAAATAATCAACGACCCTGTTTATGGTTTCATAACCATACCGTTCGACACTGTACAACGAATCATTGATCACCCTTGGTTTCAGCGGCTGACTCGTATTCGTCAGCTCGGACTAACCAGCCTTGTATATCCTGGTGCATTGCATACACGGTTCCATCATGCATTGGGAGCCATGTACTTAATGAACACTGCGATTGAAACTTTGAGGTCAAAGGGGCACGATATCACAGATGAAGAAGCCGAAGCGGCAACCATCGCCATCCTATTGCACGATATCGGACACGGACCGTTTTCCCATGCTTTAGAAAACCTATTGGTACATGTTGACCACGAATACCTTTCTGACCTGTTCATGCAAAGACTCAACCATGAGTTACAAGGGAAGTTAACCGAGGCCATCCGCATATTCAACGACGAGCACCCCAAAAGATTTCTGCACCAATTGGTTTCAAGTCAATTGGATGTAGACCGATTGGACTACCTGAATCGCGACAGTTTTTTCACTGGTGTCTCCGAGGGCGTGATCAGTAGCGAACGTATCATCAAAATGTTGGAAGTTGCAGGCGGCAATTTAGTGGTAGAGGAAAAAGGACTCTATTCGGTAGAAAAGTTCATTATAGCTCGCAGGCTGATGTACTGGCAGGTCTACCTGCACAAAACCACGCTTGCGGCCGAGCATATGCTCATTTCCATCATCAAGCGGGCCCGTGAACTTTGCCAAAATGGCGAACAGGTGTTCGGTTCGGGTCCACTATTGGATTTTCTTTCCAATGACTACGGCGAAAAGGAATTCCAAACCCGTCCGGAATTGTTGGACTTGTTTTCTTCTTTGGATGACTTTGATGTTTTGTCGGCTGTAAAATCATGGGCAAACCACCCCGATAAAACCCTTTCTTTGCTCTGCAAGAGCCTGATTGATAGGCGCTTGTTTAAGATATCTATTTCCAAATCACCACCTGAACCTCAGCAAATCGAATCCATCAAACAAAGGGTAAGTGAGCAATTAGGGGTAGAACTAAGACTCGCGGACTATCTGGTTTTGACCGGCAAAGTTTGGAATAGCGCTTACAAAGTGAACGAGAACAATATCCATATCCTGTTCAAGGATGGTCGTTTGACCGATATTGCCGAGGCTTCTGACAACTTGAATATTTCCTCTTTATCAAGCACAGTAACCAAGTATTTTTTGGCATCCCCATATCTAGGTTCATAATTTGGACATAACGTCCTAGTCACGACTTGGTTATTTCATAAATTTGCCCTTAATTACAATCCGTAACCAAAGGGCAATGGAATTTTCAGCTAAACAAATCGGAGAACTGCTTCAAGGTGTGGTAGAAGGCGATGCCCAGGTAAAGGTATCGACCCTTGCACGCATTGAGGACGGACAAACCGGGTCGTTATCTTTTTTGGCAAATCCCAAGTACACGGATTTCATTTATACCACCGGGGCTTCTGTCGTTATCGTGAGCAAGGACTTTGTTCCTGAGCGATCGGTTCCTTGCACAATGATTCGTGTGCCTGATGCTTATGCTGCATTTGCAAGACTGTTGGAGCTATACAACCAGATTGTTCGAGACAAGAAAGGCATAGAGCCGGGATCATACATTTCAGAAACCGCCTCCATGGGTGAGGATGTTTATGTTGGCGCATCCGCCTATATTGGCAAGGGAGCCAAAATCGGCAAGGGAGCTAAAATCTATCCTCAGGCTTACGTTGGCGACAATGTCCAAATAGGCGAAAACACCACCTTGTTTCCTGGAGTCAAAATCTATTCGGATTGTTCCATCGGCTCACATTGTACCCTGCATTCGAATGTAGTGATTGGTGCCGACGGATTCGGCTTTGCACCATCCACAGACAATTACAAGAAGGTGCCGCAAATTGGTAACGTAATCATTGAAGACCATGTGGAAATCGGAGCAGGTACAACGATAGACCGCGCCACTTTGGGCTCCACCATCATCCGAAAGGGAGTTAAAATCGACAATCTTATCCAGATTGCCCACAATGTTGAAATCGGAGAGAACACCGTAATCGCCGCTCAAACTGGCATTGCAGGCTCTACCAAGATTGGTAAGAATTGCATGATTGGTGGTCAGGTGGGCATTGTAGGGCACATATCCATTGCAGATGGGACCAAGATTGCCGCCCAATCCGGCGTTGGAGCGGATGTTAAGGAGCAAGGTGCCATATTGCAAGGCTCGCCTGCTTTTGGCATTGGAGATTACCGAAGAACATATGTTGTTTTCAAAAAACTACCCGAACTCGACAAGCGATTGTTGGATTTGGAAAAGAAAGCGGCCCAGGAAAATAATTGAAATTAAAATTATTGATGATTCGACAAACAACCATAAAGACTCCGGTTACCGTTTCAGGTGTAGGCCTGCATACGGGAGCCAAAGTCAATCTCACATTCAGGCCTGCAGCCGAAAACCACGGTTATAAGTTTTGCAGAACCGATATTGCTGGGCATCCCGTGATAAACGCTGACGCGGATAACGTAACTGACACCTCAAGAGGGACCACACTTGAGCAGCATGGCGCCAAAGTAAGCACAACCGAGCACGCTCTAGCAGCATTGGTTGGATGCGAAATAGACAATGTACTTATTGAAGTGGATGGACCCGAGGTCCCCATTATGGACGGAAGTTCCAAACCGTTTGTAGACGCTTTGCTCAAGGCTGGAATAGAAACCCAATCGGCAGAGCGCGTTTATTATGAGCTGAAGGAGAATCTCACTTTCGAAGAGCCTGCACGCAAAGTTGAAATGTTGGCGGTACCAAGCGAGGATTATCGAATCACCGTTATGGTTGATTACAATTCGCCGGTACTTGGAACACAACATGCCCAGATTCATAAGATATCCGAATTCCAGGAAGAAGTTGCGCCATGCCGAACATTCTGCTTTCTGCACGAACTTGAAATGCTGGTGAAACACAATCTCATCAAAGGTGGAGATTTGGACAATGCCATTGTTGTTGTTGACAGACCCGTATCGCAGCAGAAACTCGATGAATTAGCCGCTCTCTTCAACAAGCCCCAGGTAGAGATTAAGGAGAAAGGCATATTGAACAATGTACAACTGCATTTTCAAAACGAACCTGCCCGACATAAGCTTTTGGATATTGTTGGCGACCTCGCATTGGTTGGCATGCCGGTAAAGGCACACATATTAGCCGCTAGGCCTGGACATGCAGCGAACGTGGCTTTCGCAAAAAAAATCAAAGAACTCATCAAGCGGGACAAGGGCAAAGGCTCATCACCGAGTTTTAATTTGAACGCCCCTCCCCTATTCGACATCAATAGAATCTCCTCCTTTCTACCGCACAGATACCCATTTTTATTGGTCGACAAAATCATTCACTTGACTGAAACCCGTGTAACCGGAGTGAAGAACGTCACAATGAACGAATGGTTTTTCCAAGGACACTTTCCCGGCAATCCCGTGATGCCTGGCGTATTGATGATTGAAGCCATGGCCCAAACAGGTGGGATATTGGTGCTGAACACGGTGCCCGATCCGGAAAACTATTGGACCTATTTCCTGAAAGTTGATCAAACCCGATTTAAACAAAAAGTGGTACCTGGCGACACACTGGTATTTGACTTGGAGCTGTCGGCACCTATCCGACGTGGCATTTGCAACATGGTTGGCAAGGCTTATGTGGGCGACAAGGTGGTGATGGAATCTGAAATGATGGCACAGATAGTTAAGAAAAGCTGATATGATATCTCCACTAGCGAATATACATCCCAACGCAAAGATCGGCACAGGTGTAACCATTGAGGCATTTGCCTCCGTTTACGGAGATGTAGTAATTGGCGACAACACATGGGTAGGTCCAAACGTCACTATTTTCGATGGAGCGCGCATAGGCAGCGGAGTCAGGATTTTTCCTGGCGCTGTTATATCTGCCATTCCGCAAGACCTTAAATTCGCCGGAGAGCAAACGACTGCTGAAATAGGCGACAATACCGTTATACGGGAAATGGTTACTGTTAACCGTGGAACCTCAGCGCTGGGGAAAACCGTTATTGGCAGCAACTGCCTGCTGATGGCTTATGTACACATTGCACACGATTGCATGCTGGGAAACCAAGTGATTTTGGCCAATTCGGTCAACCTTGCCGGACATGTAACCATTGATGACTGGGCGATTTTGGAAGGTTATGTTGGCGTTTCTCAGTTTGTCCGAATAGGAGCCCACGCCTTCATTGCCGGCCAAACCGGAGTTCGCAAGAACGTTCCGCCATTTACCAGAGCCGCTCGTGAGCCGCTTTCTTTTGTAGGGATAAACAGCGTTGGTATGAAACGCCGTGGGTTCGACCAAGAATCCATTAATGTGGTTCAGGACTTGTACCGTCTGCTTTACAATAAGGGGTACAGCACAAGAAACGCGCTGGATATCATCGAAAAAGAAATCCCTTCACACAAACTGAAGGATGAGATTATTGAATTCATTCAGGCCTCGGATAACGGGATTATGCGAGGTTACAGCGGCGGTGACAACGACTAAAACCTCATCTGCAAGCATCAGGTCCATTTCGCTTCAAGGTGCTACCAAGCGATTCAATGGCCGTGCGATTTTTGAAAACTTGGATTTGGAAATCCATAATGGACAAGCATGGTCCATTACCGGAGCCAACGGTTCTGGAAAATCGACACTGATAAAGGCAATAAGCGGTTTTTTCGGCCTTAGTAGCGGAAACATCTCCTGGGAATCAGACCACGGCCCTATTGACCCTGCAAATATTCATAAGCATTGCGCTTTAGCGGCACCTTATCTTGAACTCTTTGAAGAATTCACCTTAGAGGAGAACATTAAGATATACGGTGATCTGAAAAACTTCAAACAAGGTATATCGGATAAAGATGTGCTTGAATTCATAGACCTGGCTCATGCATCCAAAAAGCGGCTAAAAGAGTTTTCGTCGGGCATGAAACAGCGCACAAAACTGGGATTGGCTTTTTGTGCTAACACAGGCCTATTATTACTAGACGAACCATTGTCGAACCTCGACTCTAAGGGATATGAATGGTATCGTAACGTTCCCCAAGCTTTATTGGATAATCGGATTGTGATTGTAGGCTCAAACCTTGAAGGTGATGAGACCCGTTTTTGCCACCACAATATCCACATGGCAGTCACCCAATAATTTTTTTAAAAAAAGTGTAACCATGATTTGGCATTGCCGTAAACGGCGATACCATAACTCTCACCATGAATAAGACCGCTACACACACTACCATTTCCGATAACACTGCTACCAAAGGTGCCTACATGGTTTACGATCATTCAGAGGAGGAAATCCAAACCAGTAACATGGGTACAAGCATGAGCGCAGCCGCAATTGAACTGACTACTGCACTTTGTTTGGCTGGACTATTGTTAGCCATGACCCTTATGTGAAATAGAGAAAACGAATAGCCGGTTATCGGCGTCAGAAAAACCACAATGGTGTAAGAATCCATTGTGGTTTTTGCTTTTTATCACATATCGTTAATGCATATTGAATAAGAAAAATAGCATTTCAATTAGAAAATGAAAAATCCACAGGCTTCAGATAACCCGATTTGCAACGAAGTAGGAAAAAGGACAACTATTGACGTGGTTAATCCAGTTCCAGTTATCAAACGATGTGAATCTTTCATTAAACCTCAAGCAAAGAAAAGTTTTTCTAAAGGCCTTTGGGTTTTGATTTACAACTATTTGGCGATACAAAGACCAACAAAAACGCATGTTCCTCAACTAAGAAAATGTAAAAACCTTACAACGGCAACGGAATCACTTGAATTGAAAAATACCACCTCGGTTTCGGAGACATTTTTGGGAAGATTCAAACAACAACAAAATGAAATCTCTCAACAAATCAATTTTAATGGTGGTACTTACCTTAATCGTTGCAGGCAGCTCAACAGCCCAAGACACCAGAAAGTATCGCGTTACCGCTTACAAGAACGGTAACAATGGAATCTCTTCTTTATCCAATACAGTAGAAGTGGTTCCTTATATGAATATCTACCTCCCGAACTCCTTCACTCCAAACGGTGACGGTTTGAATGACACCTTCGGAGCAATTGGCGAGGCTATCGGTGAATACACCATGCAGGTCTTCAATCGTTGGGGACAACTGGTATTTGAATCCACCAGCTACAAGAACCAATGGGATGGCAGATACGAAGGTGAGCCGGTTCCAACAGGACTGTACGTATATAAAATGCGTGCGAAAGGTAAAGCCGGAAACCTTACACAGAAAGAAGGCACCGTAACAGTAGTATATTAATAAACAACCATAACAAAATTCAAACCATTAACAACTTATTAAAATGAAAAAGCAAACCATTACCATCCTCAGCATCCTGTCGCTTATTGCATCGACAACACAAATCAACGCTCAATCTGTGGAGATCCTCGAACAAAACCAGACAACTGTCGGCGAGAGGAATCCCATTGCAACCATGCCTGCTAAGCCACCCATTGTATCTAATGGTAACAACGGAAATGTGAACGCCTTTTGTGCATCAATCTTATCCTTGAACATTGTTGACAAGAGCTCTTCAAACATCATTCTAGGATGGGCAAGCAATGGCAACTTCGCATCCATCACCATCCGCTATGCGCTTTCAGGATCCACCAACTGGAGAAACGTTACGATAGCAGGAAATCCAAATCCAAGTCAGTATGTGATCACCGGATTGAACTCTACCACTACATACGACATTCAAATTAGCACCACCTGCTTGACCGGATTGGTTTCACAGTGGACACACCCTATTACGGTAACCACTTTTGATGCGCCTGCTCCTCGTCTCGCTCAAATCCGCAACAACACCCGAATCAACATCAACCCAAATCCTGCAAGCCTATCGACTATCGTGTCGTACCAAGTACCAGCAGGAACGGTTTCCCAACTGGTTGTAGTAAATCTAAGTGGACGCGAAGTGTTTAAAACACAAATCGTATCTACAGAAGATAAAACACAGTATACATTGGATGTGTCTGACTTTGCTCCAGGACTTTACTTCGTTCGCCTGAGCAATCGTAACGGCATCTCATCAGAGAGATTAACAAAGTTGTAATGGTAGTTTGAATCTAAGGAAAAGGAGGCCACAAGCCTCCTTTTTCATTTTAATCAGGGTAAAGCAGGTATTTTTTTCGCTTCAGTTTGTACGTGTTCAAAGCGGGCTGCCAGGTTTCTCGGATTTCTTCAGCAGTCAACCCTTGTTCAATCTGTTTTCGTAACAAATCGTTACCAGCCAGTTTTCCAAAAAACGGATTAAAGAATTTCTCCTTGTCGGGATATGCCTTATACATCTCCAAGACCCACTCCAACATCAAACGGCGTTCTTTTTTGATTCGGACAACCTCGGGCTTTAAATTTCTGGCGTCACATGATAATCCCTCAAAGGGAGGGTCTTTTATCACTCCGGGAATTTCCACAGGCGTAAAACGCATGTTACCATCAGGATAACCAGGAAACCCCATACAGGTAAATGGATAAGGCGTACCCCTTCCAACGGAGATTACCGTTCCTTCGAACAAACACAATGTTGGATATAGGAAAATGGCATCCATTGAAGTAAGATTCGGCGATGGATTTATTGGGAGCAGGTATTCGTATCCGTGAGAATAGTTCAACATGGAAATCACCTGCAAATTGCATTTTCGACCATCTTTCAACCAACCTTCTCCTTGTACCATTTTAGCATACTCGCCTACTGTTAAACCATGCACGATAGGAATTGAAGCCACTCCCACAAAAGACGAAAATGCAGTTTCGAGCACTGGCCCATCTACATAAAAACCATTGGGATTCGGCCTATCCAACACGACAACCTTGATCCCATAAAGTGCACACTCTTCCATCATATAGTGGAGAGTGGATATGTACGTATAAAATCTTACCCCCACGTCTTGGATATCGAAGACCACCACATCTATTTGATCCAAATCTTCTTTAGAGGGCCTGCGTTTGCTGCCATATAGGGAAACAACAGGCAAACCGGTCTTGGCATCAATCCCTGAAGCAACCTTGTCTCCCGGTCCAGCCTCGCCCCTAAAACCATGTTCTGGTGCAAATACGCGTTTCACATCAACTTTTTGAGCCATCAGTAAGTCCACCAAATGCTGTCCGTTCACTTCAGAAGTTTGGTTGGCGATTACCGCAACCCTTTTGCCCTCCAAAACAGGTAAGTAGCTTTCAATCCGCTGTGCTCCCAGCATAAGTGAATCCTTAATGCTTGTTTTCGTAGCGTATTGATCAATGGAATCACCCTCGATGGAAATTGTTTTAGGAGTAGTCTTACCCGAGCATGACAGCCATGCGGCAAGCAAGGATAGTATCAAAAGGAATTGACTAATTTTAGCCATCGACAGGGTTGGATTGATGGACCCTAAATTCAGAAATTAACCCGACAATTCATACGGCAGAATATAGTGGGACTAGCAGGATTTATCACAGCAAAGGTTCTTGGGCGTGGTTCCGAAAGCAAAAAATCGGAAAAAACGCTTACCCGTGTTTCTATGATAGCCATTGCATTGGGTATGGCTGTTATGACGATTTCCATAATGGTGGTTACAGGATTTAAAAGAGAGATTGAAGACAAAGTCAGAGGTTTTGGTGCGGATGTTCGAATCACTGAATTCGGGTCAAATGACTCATACACCGAAATGCCGGTTAACGCATCCGAACTTCAAAAAAAAATCGCAAGCATAACAGGAATTCAGAACATTCAATCTTATGCCACCAAAGCTGGCATCATCAAAACCGAAAGTGAAATCCTAGGAATCGTTTTGAAGGGCATTGATGCCAAGTATGATTTATCCTTTATAGCAAAACACTTGGAAAGCGGCCGATTACATATTATTGGCGGACGGTTTTCGGGATCAGTTATGGATG
Organism: Bacteroidota bacterium; assembly: GCA_046340555.1. Lineage (GTDB taxonomy): Bacteria > Bacteroidota > Bacteroidia > AKYH767-A > OLB10 > JALRAP01. The sequence continues at coordinate 61 of JBKDSL010000075.1, read as the reverse complement.
TGGCGATTTCGTCTAAAGTTGCATCCGCCTTGCGGATAAAAACAAACGACACCATCACGAT
>JBKDSL010000074.1:0-7098 GCA_046340555.1 Bacteroidota bacterium | reverse complement strand
GAACAATTAAAAGCAATCGTTGCTTTCAAACATTTATTAATTAAAAGGTTCGGTATAAAAAAATAAAAATCAAACAGATCAGACTTTGTATTCCTATAAATCGGATCTGAGAGGTATTCCCGCGTTGAAAATGGAATTGGACAAGGTGCTTCGGCAAAAGGACATCAAAGAACAATTATATCTGTTGCTATTGCAAAAGCGGGAAGAAGCTGCACTGTCATACGCTTCCACAACAGCTGATTCGCGAATCGTTGAAAAGCCGCAAGGAGCCCAGGAGCCGGTTTCCCCAAGGAGGGAGCAGATACTGTTATACGCAATCATTGCTGGTTTTGTCATCCCATTGGGATATGTATTCCTGAAAGACGCATTCAACACCAAGGTAATTGGTTTGGAAATGATTACCAAAGTCACCAATGCGCCATTGCTGGGTACCTTATCAGAGCATCCCCATAAAAACACACCCATAGTGGTAAATAATAAGGAACGCTCAACTATCGCCGAACAATTCCGCACCATTCGGACGAATCTGCATTATTTACATGGTCCAGGTTACGATAAAGGTAGGGTGGTTATGGTTACCTCAAGCACTAGTGGTGAAGGCAAAACATTTTTTGCCATCAATTTGGCCAACGCATTGGCCATATCCGGCCGTAAGGTTGTATTGTTGGAATTGGATTTGCGCAAACCTAAAATCGCCAAATATCTCAAGCAAAAACCGGAGTTGGGTTTTTCGCAATTCATGGTCGGGGAGGCGGAGGCTAACAATATCATCTATCCTTCAGGTGTAAGCGATAATCTGTATTTTGTTCCTGCGGGTATCGTGCCACCAAATCCTTCCGAATTATTATTGCTTGATCGTTATGACCAGCTCATCGATAAGTTGAAATTAGAATTTGATGATATCATCATCGACACGCCTCCAATTGGATTGGTTACCGATGCGCAAATCATCAGTCGCAAGGCCAATGTCTCTGTTTTCATGGTGCGCTGGGGCTACACAGACAAAACCTGGATGCCGAGTTTGGAAACATTGTACCGGGATAAGAAGCTGCCTAACATTGGCGTGGTGTTCAACGGAGTTCGTTTGGGTGGTCGCTACGGATACAGCTATGGGTATGGTTACGACTACGGCTATTCCAAAGGATATGCATACGGTTACGGTCACGGAAAGAAATATGGTTACTATGACGACGAGGGCAATCGAAAGCCATCCCTATGGAGCAACCTCAAGGATTTGATCAAGCGAGTCTGATGTCATCTTTGGCAGTACTGATACCCGCTCGAGGCGGTTCTAAGCGTTTACCTGGTAAGAATCTATTGCCTTTGGCAGGGATGCCATTAATTACCCACACCATCCGGTATGCAAAAAAGTTTGGAGTTTTGTTCAGCAATGTTTTCGTAAGTACCGACGATGAGCAGATTGCAATTGAAGCAGCTCGAGAAGGAGTCAAAGTCATTATGCGGCCTGCTGAGTTTGCAACAGATGAAGCAACTTCAGCTTCCGTTGCCTTGCACGCTTTGAATGAAATCCCTGAAAACACCCGATCTATTGTTTTGTTGCAACCTACCAACCCTTTAAGGCCTGTTGGGATGATGGAGCATTTATTGGATGCGTATCAAATTGGATCATACGATTCCATGTTCACGGTTTCTCCACTGCATAAAAAAGCTGGTCATATACAAGGCAAACAATTTGTGCCCGTCAACTATGATTTCGGTCAACGCAGTCAAGAAACAGAGCAACTCTACTTCGAGAATGGTTTGGCATATATATCTTCCATTGATGTCATCCGTCAAAACAAAATCATCGGTGAAAACCATGGAACCTTGGTGGTTGATCATATTTATGGAAATGTGGATATTGATACGAAGGAGGATTTTGAGTACGCTGAGTGGTTGGTGGTTGGTGGTAAGTGGTAAGTAGTAAGTAGTAAGTAGTAAGTAGTAAGTAGTAAGTGGTAAATCTTTACTAGTTGTTAAAGAAATTGAACCTTGTTTTCGGAAATAATTTTGTGGCATTTGCGAGAAACTTTGCGGTCTTTACGTGAAAATGAATTTATTTCTGAAAAATATTATTGCATTCGTAAATCGTAAAAAAATTGTACAAGCTCCTAAATAGATTCATTTCACCTTCCCATGCTCCTCTCGTGATTGCCGAAATCGGTATCAACCACGAAGGCTCGTTGCAAACCGCCAAGGAAATGGTGGATGCTGCTCATCGGGCAGGGGTAGAGGTAGTTAAACACCAGACTCATGTGGTGAGCGATGAAATGAGTGCTGCCGCTAAGAAAGTCATTCCCGGTAATGCCACCGTCTCCATATACGAAATCATGGAGCGTTGCGCACTGAATGAAGAAGAGGAATGGGAGCTGATGCGTTATGTTCAATCCAAGGGCATGATATTCATCTCAACCCCCTTTTCCCGTGCTGCCGCCGATCGCTTGCAACGGATGGATGTGCCAGGCTTTAAAATCGGATCAGGCGAATGCAATAACCATCCGCTTATACACCATATCGCTGCCTGGGGAAAGCCCATGATCATCAGCACCGGTATGAACGACCTGGTCAGCGTACGCAAAGCAGTGGATATAGTGAAGTCTTACGGTACCCCATTGGCTTTGATGCATACCACCAACCTGTATCCAACTCCCGATCATCTGGTCCGACTCGGAGCCATGCAGCAAATGATGGAGGCCTTTCCTGGCATTCCTGTTGGTCTAAGCGACCATACCTTGGGCAACGAAGCATGTTACGCAGCTGTGGCCTTGGGCGCTTGCCTCCTTGAACGTCATTTTACCGATCATATGAGTCGCTTGGGTCCTGATATTATTTGCTCAATGGATGAGCATGCATGTGGCGAGCTTATCCGGAATTCGAAGCGCATTCATTCTATGTTGGGCGGACAAAAACAGGCTGCCGAAGAAGAGCAAGTGACCATCGATTTCGCCTTCGCCACCGTGGTCACCATCAAACCGGTTGCTAGAGGTGAAGCTTTCAGTAAAGATAACCTTTGGGTGAAACGTCCAGGTACCGGACCTATACTCGCCGAACATTTTGATGACATCATTGGTAAAAAAGCCAAATCAGACTTAGCTTCTGATACGCATATCGATTGGAACGACATTGAATAAGAAAATCCTTTTCCTAACAGGCACGCGCGCCGACTTCGGTAAGTTGAAGTCGTTGATTCGTATTTGTAATGCTACACCCGGCTTCGATGTTTCCATATTTGCAACGGGCATGCATTTGCAGGAGCAATATGGCTACACCTATCATGAAATAGAGAAATCGGGTTTCACCAACATACATGGTTTCAATAATCATGAGGAAGGCAGTGGCATGGATACTACCATGGCCAAGACCATTGAGGGCCTTTCTGGTTATGTAAAAGAAAACCGACCTGATTTACTGGTAGTACATGGCGATCGTATCGAAGCAATGGCCGGCTCTATTGTGGGATCTTTGAACAATATTCTGGTGGCACACATCGAAGGTGGCGAAGTCTCGGGAACGGTGGATGAACTAATCCGCCATGCCGTTACCAAGATGTCGCATTTGCATTTTGTTTCCAATGATGAAGCTTCGGCACGGTTGGTGCAAATGGGCGAGCTACCATCCTCCATTCATGTGATCGGTTCGCCCGACATGGATGTGATGGTCTCAACCGATTTGCCTTCATTGGATGAGGTCAAGCAACATTATGAGATACCTTTCTTTAAGTTTGGTATCATCATGTTCCATCCGGTAACAACCGAAATGCATTTGATGAGGTCTGCTTCGGAAAATCTTTTTGAGGCGGCCAAACAAAGCGGTTTGAATTACGTTGTGGTGTATCCTAATAATGACATGGGGTCCGATTTGATTCTTCAATCCATACATAGCATGGAGGGTGATAATCGTTTTCGCATATTCCCTTCCATTCGTTTTGAATCCTTCTTGACACTTTTATGCAACAGTCAGCTCATTTTAGGTAATAGTAGTGCTGGAATACGGGAGGCTCCTTTTTATGGCATACCTACGGTGAATATAGGAAGTAGGCAATCGGGGCGTTCTGCCAATCCGAATTTATTGCATTGCACCTATGACACCATTTCCATTTCAAATGCAATCGAAAAGGCTGTTTCCGCTGGCAGATTCGATTCTATGCATGATTTTGGAAGTGGTTCGAGTGATGTACGTTTCATATCAGCCCTTCAAAATCCAATTACATGGAAAACCGAATCGCAAAAGCGGTTCTTGGATATCAAATTGAGCCATGCGTAACCGTTTATTGATTGGTTGTGCGGTCCTATTGTATATCTTGACAAGGTTCTATTTGTTTATTCAGACAGATACTGAAGCTCCCCAAAGCGGCGACGCAGGTCATTACTACATAATCGCTCAAAATCTAGCTTCTCACAATATTTATGCTGATAGTCCTATAAAAAATCAAACTAATACAGATTTAGCTACTTCACCGCCCACCGCCGCCGCCTCCGCTACCTGGCGTCCTCCGCTTTGGCCTTTCGTGTTATCGGTATGGATGGAGTTCACTTCCAATCCCAATTGGCAAATGCTCTTGAAATTGGTGTTCGAAGGATTGTTGCTCGGAATTGTCTATCTGATGTTGCAAAGCATGGAATTGCCCACCGTGATTCCTGGAGTTGTATTGTGTTTGTTAGCCATTGAGCCCCATTACATAAAGTATAGTTTGACCTTTTTGTCTGAAAACCTAACAGCTTTATTGCTGGTGTTAATGACTGGTTCGTTTTTGTATACGGTCATGGCTAACTCCAGAAGAGCTACTTGGTGTTGTGCGGTTTTCGGTGGAGTTGCAATTCTGTCGCACCCTGTAGTGTTACCATTTGTGTTCTTGATGGTTCTTGTATCAATCGTCCACATGTTCAAGATCAAGCGGCGCCAAGTGGCTTTTTTTTCCTTTTTGCTTTTTTCTCTCGTTGTTTTATCTTGGCCATTGAGAAACCAGTTGATTTTTTGCCAAGGCCTGTTCATGACGGCTTCACAAGGAGCCGTGTTTTCCAAGGGTTGGAATGACGAGGTCTTGGCTAAACACACAAATACACAGGGCGACTTGCTCGATGAAGGCTTGAACCTATCTCGATATCCCGATTTACTATCAAGATTCGATGCCGACCCCATTCAAAACAGCTCCATCATGCAAGAAGCTACTTTGCGTTATATGGGTGAAACGGACTTGCATTTGCTCGTTAAGATGGCGCTGTGGAAATGGTATTGTGGTATCAACCCAATCCCTCAAACTCTAAAGCCAGGTTTGCTGGAGGCAATGGGTACGATCTTTCGTGTTTTTTATCTTGTAGGACTAGTCCTTGGTGTTTATGCATTGGTGACAAATAAATTCGAATCTAACACCTTGCCGTATTGGTCGGCTTTAATCCTCGTACTGGTGTTTTCCGCCATATCCATCATTTCGGTAGGGCTTTATACCGGTTTGCGATTTAACAGCGTTTATGCTCCCGTGAATCTCGTAATGACCTTGTTCGTGATTTTGGGATTATGGAAATCAAACTCAAAAAAAGATTTAACTATACTTTCAGTTGCAAAATAATCAAGCCAATACACGCGAAGTTCAGGATTGGGATTTGGTAATCGAATCCAAGCGTTCACTTTTTTCGGTGGATCTGAAGTCCATTTGGAATTACCGCGACCTGTTGTTGCTCTTGGTGAAAAGAGATGTTACTTCTTTTTATAAGCAGACTGTACTCGGCCCTCTTTGGTTCTTCATTCAACCATTGATTACTACATTAACCTTTACGGTGATTTTTGGCAACTTGGCAGCAATAAGCACCGATGGCTTGCCACAACCGCTTTTTTACATGACTGGTGTGATCGCATGGAACTACTTCAACGATTGTTTGGTTGGAACGGGGAATATCTTTCGAACCAATGCAGGTATTTTCGGAAAAGTTTATTTCCCTCGAATGGTGATGCCACTAGCCTTGGTTTTAAGCAATTTGGTAAAGTTTGGTGTGCAATTCATATTGTTAACAGTATTGATCCTTATTTACATATTTGGTTTCGGGTTCCGTCCACCAATAGGTTGGGAGCTTATTTTGATTCCTGTTTTCATTCTATTGATGGCGGTGCTTGGTTTGGCTGCAGGCATGGTGGTTTCATCCATGACCACCAAATACCGTGATCTGAGCTTCCTGGTAGGATTTGGCATGACCTTGTATATGTACGCAACTCCAGTCATTTATCCATTGAGCACGGCACCGGTAAAGTACAAATGGATTTTAGAGTTAAACCCGCTTACCTCGATCCTAGAGGGTTTCCGTTGGGTCATCTTGGGTACTGGAAGCTTTGAGTGGACGGGATTGCTCTATACGGCATCGGTTGCATTGGTGTTGTTTGTAATCGGCCTGTTGGTTTTTAATAAAGTCGAAAAGGATTTCATTGATACGGTTTAGTATTCATGGGTAAGAAGGTCATCAGCGTTGAAAATGTTTCCAAGGTTTATCGCTTGGGTGAGATTGGTACTGGCACTTTGTCTTCGGATGTGAACCGTTGGTGGGTCACTAAGGTGCTAGGGAAGGAAGATCCTTATTTGAAAATCGGACAAGTAAACGATCGTGCTACCAAGGGAGAAAACGATATTGTGTATAGTTTGAAGGATGTTTCTTTTGAAGTGGAACAGGGGGAAGTTTTGGGTATTATTGGTAAGAACGGGGCTGGTAAAAGCACCTTGTTGAAGATATTATCGAGGATAACCTCTCCTACAACTGGTCGTGTGAGAATGAAGGGGCGGGTGGCCAGTTTGTTGGAAGTGGGAACTGGTTTTCATCCTGAACTCACAGGCAGGGAAAACATATTTCTGAACGGTTCCATATTAGGCATGCGAAAACATGAAATCAGTCGTAAGTTGGACGAAATCATCGATTTCAGTGGTGTGGAGCGGTATATTGACACACCGGTGAAGCGTTACAGCAGTGGGATGTATGTGCGGTTGGCATTTGCCGTTGCTGCCCATCTTGAAAGTGAAATCCTTATTGTAGACGAAGTTTTGGCAGTAGGAGATGCTGAATTTCAAAAAAAGTGCCTGGGACGCATGAAGGATGTTAGCCTTAATGAGGGTAGGAC
>JBKDSL010000073.1:0-17609 GCA_046340555.1 Bacteroidota bacterium | reverse complement strand
TGAAGCTCCATCGCGAACCGTCTTTGCTCATACGGAGTAGTCGTACGTCAATACTGATGGTTTCATTGCCGGCAATCTCTTTCAAGAAAACGGTTTCTTCGCGCAGGATGATCGGCGACACTTGATGTTGTGCGAACCATTGCATGCCGAATCCTCGTTCAGCCATGAATAGCAAAAGTGTTTGAGCGGCATAGTCGTTATATGCCGAATGTCTCATGTGAACGTTAGCGTCTAGGTCGGCCCAGCGAATGGTGAAGTTTTTGGATTACATGATTCGTTATTTGTGGCGTGAAAACAGCCCTTTTACTCAATGGGTTGTTGCATTCGCTCAATGGTTGTTTCCGATGCCTTGTTGTGCCTTTACGGCTTCATAGGTCACTTCTACTTTTGGAACGTTCATTTCACCTACGGGGTTGTCAGCAGCAAGGGGCTTCGTACTTTTCGAAATGCTTTTCAACCGCTCCCGGAATGCCGGGGGCGGTTTAGTTTTTTGTGCCTTTGTTGGCTAACTGGCCGCAGGCGGCATCAATATCCTTGCCGCGGCTTCTTCTGATATTCACAATGATGTTGCGGTTTTCCAAATACCTGCTGAAGGCTTCAATCTTGTCTTCTTTGGCATTCTGGAATCCGCCAGCTTCAATCGGGTTGTATTCGATCAGATTCACTTTGCAAGGCACATGCTTGCAGAACTCCGCCAGCTCTTTCGCATCCTGAATCTCATCATTGAAACCATTGAATACGATATACTCGAATGTTACACGTGATTCGGTTTTATGATAGAAGTATTTCAGTGCGTCGGCGAGTTCATTCAGCGAATTGTGTTCGTTGATGGGCATGATTTGGTTCCGCTTGTTATCGTTGGCGGCGTGCAGGGAGAGAGCAAGGTTGAAACGAACTTCATCATCACCCAGCTTGCGTATCATTTTCCCAATACCTGCCGTGGAAACCGTGATTCTTTTCGCGGCCATGCCCAGCCCGTAATCAGCGGTAATGAGTTCCACCGATCGCATCATGTTGGCATAATTGAGCAGTGGCTCGCCCATGCCCATGTAAACGATATTGGTGAGAGGTGTGTTGTAGGTTGACATCGCCTGGTTGCGGATCATCACCACTTGGTCATAAATTTCCGATGCATCCAGGTTTCGGATACGATCGAGCTTACCGGTTGCGCAGAATTTGCAGGTGAGGCTGCAACCTACTTGAGACGACACACAAGCCGTCATGCGATCGTCGGCCGGGATCAAAACGCCTTCAATCAAATGCCCGTCATGCAATTTAAAACCGCTTTTGATGGTACCGTCTTGGCTTATCTGCTTGTTGTGTTCTGCAACGGGACGCAGTGCAAACGACTGCTGGAGTTTCTGGCGCAAGTCTACCGACAGGTTGGTCATTTCATCGAATGAACGAGCCGACTTTTTCCATAGCCATTCGTGCACCTGCTTGGCGCGGAAAGGTTTCTCGCCCAAGGCAGGCAAAGCTGATGACAATTCATCTAGCGAGAGTGTACGTATATCGGTGAGGTTTTGCACGGCAGTGTAAAGATACGGAATATGTGAGGAGGGAGCGGGGGAGGTTGGCGGTATGCAGCGGCGGTAGGCAGTTGCAGTAACAGTTGCAGTAGTAGTGGTCCGATAGCCATCGGTCCGATAGCCATCGGACGGACGGCGGTAGCGGGAGGCAGTGGCGGGATGCGGCGGCGGTAGTAGGTTATTTGCGCTCTTTGCGCGTTCCTTGGCGGCCTTTGCGAGAAAAAATTAATAATATCTGAATACAGTGACATGGAACGCGAATACAGCGGATAGCCACGGATGAAAAGGAGGTGGTGATTAGTAAGTGGTATTACAACCTACCCACCACCACCTACAGCCCTTACCACACCAATCCATGTAGATCAGCGGGCATCTGCTCAATCCGTGTTCCCATACTAAAGATCCGTTTATTAAATAGCCATTTGATAGATTTTAACACATTTTCTACTTTTATGCTGATAAGATATAAGATTGCGTTGACATACCCAACTTGAAACCTTTAGAACTGTTTTAAGACGCGTGTAAATGAGTTATAGGTGAAGTCAAAGGTTATCCACTCCGGCATGAAGCAGCTAACATTAAGATTGGCGCCTCCGCTTACCATCATCTCTATGTTCCTGGTAACAAAGTGGTGGTTTGCGCTTCCTGTCGATGCTCCCGATAAACTCTATTGGGGATTTCCATTCCCCTTTTTGGGTCAAGGATTTCATACTTCTATGTCGTTTCAGTTTTTTGTTTTGGAGTTTGTTGCCGATTTCATCGTTTACTTTTTAGGATGGGTAGGCTTGTTATATCTTATCTTTAAAAATATTTCGATAGCCAAGGTGAGCAACTATATCTTAACATCAATCTGGTCTGTGGCAATGTTATTATCTATTGGCTTTATCATCTTGCTTAGCACATCAAATCCAGTGATTCATCTCAAGAGGGATTATGATTGGAAAATATTGCAAACCGGACATGTTTATATTTGGCAGGATACGCCTTGGCCAGATAGGCAAGAGTAATTGTAGAAAGCAAATCAAGTTACCAATAAGAAACAACCAAAATAAATATGAAAGCTCGCATAATTTATTTGATCACCTTTTTTTTGGGCCTTAATGGGTGTTCTGTCCCTAAAAACGCAAATCAAACAAATAATGGCAATAGTACTATAAATTTGGATTGCCAGCGTCACAATATCCCAGCTAACTACTTTTCAGGAAAAGTAATCGATAAAAAAACCCGGGAAGGAATTCCATTTGCAAAAATTGTGCTTCGCAGTTATGGTAAGTCGGAAGAATTTGGAGTAATTACAGATAACGACGGGAAATTTACCATAAAGAATATGCCGTTAGGTGTTTACCACCTTACCGTTAACAGTGTAGAATATGCCGAGGTCAGTATAGAGGTTGATTTGAGAGAATATTCGAATTGTGTGGCTGAAATAACACTTTATGATCCACCTCTCAGGACAGAAAAGCCCGTAATATACTTGTACCCTACACAAAAACAAATCATCCATGTAAAGCTGAATTATGCCGGTTCTTTAACACACACTTATCCAAAGTACCAAGAGGGCGGATGGAAGGTAACTGCAGAAACCAATGGTACTTTGTGGGATGAAAACGGACAAGAATACTATGCTTTATTTTGGGAAGGAAATCCCGATTATCAAATTGTTCCGGAAGATGGATTTGTGGTTTCAGGGAAGGAGACCGCCGCTTTTTTGGAAGAGAAATTAGCGTACCTTGGTTTGAACAGAAGAGAAGCCAATTAGTTTATCATGTACTGGTTGCCACGCATGGAAAACAATCCATTTAATTTTATCCATTTTTCAGGTAAGCAATATGAGGAACAAGCAACACTGGAAGTGAATCCCCAACCCGAAACAATTATTAGGGTGATGATGATTACCCAGCCCCTTCAAAGCCGCATTAGCGTGCCCTTACAAGACATTAGCGCTCTAAAAAAGAATAGGAAAGGTTTTACCTTGGTTGAATGGGGAGGGAGTGTGTTTGATGCTATTATTGAGAAAATTTAGGTCTTTCGTTGGAGAGCCAATCTTAATATTCTTTTATGTTGCTATTCTCCGACAATCATCTGACCGATAAGGGTTAGTTATTTGTAATAAACCGTAACCAAAAACTGCTAAAATATATTTTGAAATAATACCAATATTTGGTATATTTACAAAAATTAAATATCATGAGCAAGAACACATCGATTACTTTAGGCAGTTATTTCGATCAATTTATTCAAAGTGTTTTAAATAAAGGGCGATATAAAAACGCGAGTGAAGTTGTTCGTGCAGGATTGAGATTACTTGAAGAAGAAGAACAGAAAATAATGGCTTTACGTCATGCCATTGACAAGGGTATTAACAGTGGTTTAGCCGAAGATTTTGATCCTGAAGAGCATTTGAAATCATTAAAGGCTAAAAGAAAATAAATGGCGCAGTTTAAGTTAACAAACAATGCCGTTAAGGATCTTTCTGATATTTGGAATTACACCTGTGATGCCTGGTCTGAAAGTCAAGCAGACAAATATTACAAGTTTATTCTCAATTCATGTGCTGCAATCGCTAAGAAGCCGCAGCAAGGCAAAGTATATGAAGAAATTTACCCTGAACTAAAGGGTAAAAAGGCCTCAAAGCACATTATTTTCTATCGGATAATGGAGGATAAATCAATTCAAATTATAAGAATCCTGCATGAGAGAATGGAATTGAAGAACAAATTGAAATAAGAAACCCCACATAACAGCAAGCAAGCGCCAGTCCAAACCTTACTTCGAAACAACAAATTTTTTTTAAGATCATGTTTTATCTTCGTAAAACGATCTTGTGAAAGGAGGGCCGTACGCCTACACCCAATTTAATACAGGTCATTATAAAAACCACCATAGCTTTAAAACAAAGTTCCATGCGCATCAATAAATTTATTAGCGAAAGCGGTCTTTGTTCCAGGCGCGAAGCCGATCGTTTTATTGAAAGAGGCGTTGTATTCATAAACGAACGCAAAGCCAAAATAGGAGATCAGGTGAAAGTGGGCGACAATGTTCGTGTGAATGGAAACTTATTGGAACCATTACAAGGCGATGATATTGTTTTTATTGCATTGAATAAACCTGTTGGTGTAACATCAACAACCGAAGAAAATGTGCGCAATAACATTGTACAATATGTAAACCACAGCCAACGCATTTTTCCTATTGGTCGTTTGGATAAAGATTCGCAGGGACTCATATTTTTGACCAACAACGGCGATATGGTAAATAAGATTTTACGGGCCGGAAATAATCACGAAAAGGAATATGTTGTAACGGTTAACAAGCCTTTAACTCAAAATGTAATCACCGGCATGGCAAATGGCGTACCCATACTTGGTGTTACTACCAAAAAGTGTAAGGTTGTGCAGGAGTCAGTAAATACGTTTAGGATTATTTTGATACAAGGGCTAAACCGTCAGATTCGTAGGATGTGTGAACATTACGGATATGATGTCATTAAACTGGAACGGGTTCGCATTATGAATATTGATTTGAAAGGCTTGCCGGTTGGAGATTGGAGAGATTTAACAGAAAAGGAAATGAAAATCATTTACAGCATGCTGGAAGAATCATCTGGTGTAGATGAGAGAAAAGCAAAGCCACAACAGCCCGCCAAAAAAGGTAAACCCGATACACTCAAAACATCCGGCTCAAAAAAATCTGTACAAGGTCATTAATCCAATTTTAATCGAAGCACAAAGGGCAAACCAACACGCAGATCAGGTAGGAGCTGACAAGAGCATCTCGACGATAGCAGGGACATATTAAAGTAATTAACCAAAACTTCTATATCGAAGCAAAGACCTTTTCGTATCAAAACCAAATATATTCATATCAAAGCGTATCTATTAATACTTGCTACAGTATCCCTGTGATCTTAAATCTATTGATCTTAAAGCTATCGGTCCGATATCTATCGGTCCGATAACTATCGGACGAAGCAGAGATATCCAACAGACAAAAGCGCTGTTTGATAGTCTGCGGTGAATTGCATATATTTGATATGGCGATAAAATGCTACCAGATATTTCCTAAAATGGAACAAATTGGGAAGGTTAATAGCGCGTATGGGTAAGCCGCTACAGATTCCGGTTAAAAGAAGCCCCGGACTCCGTCATGGAAGACTGATTAAATATTAGTTCTAATCTAAAACGGACAACCATGAAAAAGCAACTTATTACATTATGTGTAACAGGCATTTTGTTTATTTTAACATCTGTTACATATTCACAAAACATCGCTGTTAATGTTACTCCGCCAGCTGACACAGCCGGTGTCTGCCGTGAAAACCTGTTCATGGCTGAATTTACAGCCAGCGGAGTACACACCATTCAGATCAGCTCATTTGTGCTAAATGGCAATAACCCCGTAACCAGTTCGTGTGGACAGGTACCCGTTGCTCCTAATGTATTGATTGTTTTAAACACCGATTCAACAACGACAACCATCAGCAATATCACTGTAGATACAAGCGCCGGAACCTGGACCGGAACTTTGAATGATACCGGCACTGTTCGCCTGGCCTATCATATTTATATTGACTGTTCGGTCATCCCCTCAAGCCCGGGATCACAAAGCCTCAAACTTAAACAGGTATGGAGCGATCCGGGAAGTTCCTTCAATTACATCCTGAACATGGGTAACGATACTCTGGAAACAACGCCTGTTCTTTTCCCATTTATTGCAGACATTTCTCCGGATGCATATTTCGGAAGCTACCTGAATGTGATCAACGAAAGATTCATGTATAAAAACACGGGTAATGCTGCGGCCAATATGACATTCCGGTTTTATCCCGACTCCACCGCATATTGTTCGCAAGTGGTGCATTTAGACTTAACCTACCAGGTAGGTCTTAGTTCTACGCCTCAACCCCTGGTTCCCGGTCTTTCTTATCCGGCTTTATTGATGCCATCTGACACCTTGATTATTATTCAACAAGTCCGCGACAGTTCCTGTATCGACTCCACCTGTTCGGCTTTATCGCATTTTTACTGGCAGTGTAACTACGGTTCCGCCAATGCGCCTGCACTTTGTGATCATTGCCAGAATATCCCACCAACCGATGTTCAAATTCGTAACCTTTATAAAGATACGATCCGGGTGGAACGTATGCTTCCGGCAGATAACCGTTATGATCTTTCCTGTTATAATGATACCGCGTCGATGTTGCAATGGGAATATCGCATTACCAATCCCGGTCTGGGAGCGCTTGATTCGGTTTTTATCAGCCTAAACGGGGCACTTTCCGCACTCAATTATCTAACACTCATTCCACGGGATTCTCTTGATGTCACTATTAGTTGTGCAGGATGTCATGTGGATTCAACCATTACTCTGCGAACAAATGCACTTTGCGGCACTTTCATTACCGACCCACTTGCAAGCGCCACCTATACGATTAAGAATTTTCATGTTACCGATACCGTGTTTGTGCGGTTCAAAACGTTTCGTTGCAGCGAAGAAAATAATCCGGCTCTTCTGAACCAGTTGAAATATTACAATCACTGGACATTCCCGGTAACAGCTAAGGCTATTTGTGGAAATAATGCGGTTAGGCAAGACGTTGTTCAGGCAGGGCAGCTTTATTACGGTGCTAATCTGGGAATCAGTTCCCATACCAATAACAGCTTAGCCGATATAACACAGCGCCTCATCTTCACCCCCAGTGTAACTGATCTAACTGTGCCTCAGGGTGCCATCTTCGGTGATTCCACGCTGATGAGCATTGAACTGAAAAGTTTGGTGCAGACCCCGGGATTTGACTATCAACTTTTGGGATATAACGGCGTAGGAGCACATTTTGCCAGAGGCTACGTTCGTGCCACCCTTCATTGCGATAAAGGACTCAGGTTGTCGCACCCCGACTCTAATGCACGGCTAAGCCTTCTTCAAAGCAATGGTACATTCAATTATTTGGATCCGGTTTATTTTCATTCAACGGTTCCGGATTCTTGTGTTGCAGGGGACTACTTTTATTACTTCGATCTTTCATCGCCGCAGTCACTGAATTTTTTCACGCAAGGGAACTTCGAGTTTATGATTCAATCATGCTGTACACCCGACTCGGGTCAGACCCCATTTGATGTTACTTTTCATTTGATGGCTAACCCGGACAGTTGCCTGACACTCGACATATCAGACACAACACATACTATCCCTCCGCCATGTATGGGCATCGGGTGCGAGTGGCTTCCACTTTCTTCGATCGGGGGCGAAATAGCAGTTCACTGCCCCGGCTGTCTTGCACCGGGAATGATCATCGATCATTATATGATGAGACGTTCATCCTACGGTCTGCAGGATACCGATAATGACGGACGGGCTGATTCTTTAAACGCCGTAATTTCAGATACCACACAATGGTACATGGACCGGCAGCAGGCGCTGAAACAGCAGCACTCCAGTTTCTCCGACCGTCTTACTGATTACCTGACAGCACACTTCCAGGCCGGCGACCCTTCATCAGGCGGTTATTCATATGCACAGATACTCAACGCAGGTGTGCAACTGCCTTTTTTACAACTGGCCCGGAGGATACCACTTGGTCTTGATACCATGAACCTGCGGGCTACCGGACTGACTTTGTATATAGACACTCCGGTAGTTTCACAACCCAATTGCTTTGAGTGTGACCAGTTCCATATAAATACCTCGATTTGGCGTACGCAACGAGCCATTCATTTTTTTGGAAACGATGTTTTTCAGGTACTGGATACTTTGACTCAGCCCAACCTTTTTCTCTTTACCTTCGAATCGCATCGCGATTCTGCCGGCCAGCTCAGCGGCATTATCAATACCACTAATCCCTATATCGTACATTTCAGCGACAGCCTTTCACCTTTCACAGGCTTTTTTGAGGGACAGGGTTACAGGTTAAAGGTGAATTACGATGTCTGTGGCAATTTCATGCCCGGGAATAATGAAACGTATGACCTTGATAATATCAAAAAACAATCAACTATTTTTAATAAAATGTGGCTAAGTGGTGCCGGTCATTCTACGACCGGCTATACAGGCATTCCGCAAATGATCAATACTGTGGATTCGCTGAACAACGCCGGTTGGACTCTGGACCCATTGAACACCGACCCAACTCTTACGTTGATCAACGATTCTTTCGCATCCTCGTTCTTGTTTTTCTGTGAAACCTATGGAGGGTTGCATTACTTTTTCGCTCAGGATGGCCGGAACCAATCTTCCATTATCGCGGATACAGGGTGCACTAAAGTAATTAATATTTTGGCAGCTTGCCGAACCGCAGGTTATACGTTAAATCCCCTGATTGATATTTACCCATTCGAGTACTGGCCCAATGCCCTTTGGCCACAAGATTATACCGTAACGGTACCACCCGGATATCATATCACCCATGGCCGGCACAGAACCAATTTTGTGGCGAGTGGAAACAACCGGTCTTCTGGTTGGCGCGTGTTCCCTCCACCGCAAATTAGCGGCACCTTCAGCTTTAACGACAGCATATTCCCTTCCCCTTTATGTATTACCCAAAACATAGCCGTTCCTGTCCCTGCAAACGATACCAACCAATACGCCGGAAGCAAATTCACATCCCGCCAAATTCAATTTTTCGTACTGCCCGATAGCTGTGCTGAGAATCTTATCTATCCGGTCGATACCAATGTAATTGTTAGTTTTGACAAAGGATTTTATCCATGTCTTTCGGACAGCACCTGCACAATAGATTCTGTTTTTTCAAGGCAAATGTTGGTATCTTCAATAGTTCCACCATTAGGCGTAAACCCTGCACTGACTATTCAGGTAACTCCTGATTCTATGTTGGTAAATGAACAACAGGTGTGTGTAACAGTAGGTATTCACAACCTGAACATCACTGACTCCCTTGGTGTTAATTCCTCTGCCGCCGGATTCGTGTTCATAGCCCTGCCTGATTCGGCTTCCGTCCCCTTTTTAACCAACTGGATGTTTAAATCATCAGGCGACACTATTTATCCGACAAGCGGACAGATTCTGCAACTGGACTCTTCTTTAAATGTAGGAGGCACCATCACCGGGCAGCTGTGCGCACAGTACTCCGAATGTCAGGGATCGGCTCAGGTTAATTTTCATGCAGGCTGGAATTGCGATGGTTTCCCCACGGCGCCATTTGATGCAGATTCCACCTGTGAAGCTCAGTTGTATTCTTTTGAGTTTACCGACGGAACGGTATTGGTTTCCACCATCAGTAAAAATCATCCTCTTACCTACTCGCTGTGTGATTCGTTTACGATCACAGCGCCTTTTTATTCAAATCCTTCCGGGTATATCTATCCCCACGGATTTATCCTGGACACGCTTCCCCCCGGCCTACAAATACTATCCGTTGTAGCGGCAAATTGTCAAAACGGGCTTTCAGACACGTTATCGGCCGATTCATTCGATGCCAACTATTTCCCGATAACCATGACTACGCTTCAAAATATTGGCTTCACCGATGGGGCCTTGTCACAGGGAGAGTGCATCCGTTGTGAGGTGACCTTAATGCCCGGATGTAAATATGTAGGCGATGTGATTCTGCCCGACATCATTCTGGACTGGGTCAGTTTCTGTGGAGTCAGTGATACGACCATTTCTAACTTTTCTGGTAGTATAGAATGGGATAGTACCAGCTATTGCACCAACTGCTTCAACATTTCAAAAACGGCGTTGCAGAATACGGTTTTCGTAGGCGATACGGCCACCTTTCAAATCGTGGTGTGCGGTAATAACGCCACGGCACAAACCATCGCTTTTACCGATCATTTACCTTTAAACTTTGTAGCTATTACCACCATTCCCGACTCGGTACCGGTTCCGGCTATAGGTTGCGATACCATGTTTATTTCCGGTTACTATACGCAAAGCGGTTATTGTGGAATGCCTGAAATGCAGAACACCGCCACCATTTACTTTAACGGCGATTCGCTATATGACAGTGCCTGCACGGACATTTACGCCTCTTGCGCCGCACAGGCAGATACGATTGTTGCTGATTCCACGTTTACTTCTACCATTCCAGCTACGGTAAGTAATCTAACCATCTTCTTAGCCGGAAGGCTCTATGTTAATGATCTGATTACTTTCGTAAACTGCACTATATTTGTTAATATCGGAGGACAGATCATTGTCGTACCCGGGGGCGGACTTGTACTGGACAGCACTGTAATTGAAGGATGCGATAATATGTGGCAGGGTGTTTACTTAGAATCCGCCACATTAGGTTTGGGGGTGGAAAGGCATAGTATTATACGCGATGCCAATTGGGCGGTTTATGCCAATGACAAAACCAGTTTAAAAATTCTGAACTCCTCATTTGAGGATAATGTGCGAGGGATTTATGTGCCTCCTGCGACAGGTTCCTTGAACAACGTATCGCAGGTGATTACAGGAAATCATTTTGGTATGGTAAGTTCTTTTTTCAAACAGCCCTACCCGGGCCAGCCTGTATTTGGAAGTATTTCCTATTCTGGTATTGAAGTGAATGATATTGTTTGGAAAATTGGTGAGGCTACCGCTGACAGCAATTATTTTTACAACATGAATACGGGGATTCTGGGATTTCGCTCAGCGCTCAAAGTGGTGAATGACCGGTTTAATCAAATCGTTTCTGATGATTCGCTTACAACAGTTTCTGACTGGGATGGCTCTGCCATTGCTTCGGTGGGAAAACTCAATAGCGTGTATGGAAAATTGATTGTTGAGCCTGTCTCGTCCGGTGATTGGACCATCGAACGAAGCGAGCGAGGTGTTTATACCGACATCAGCGATCTGGATATTCAAAAAGTAAAAATGACCGGCATGAACACGGGTATTTTCTCCAAACGTTGTACAGCACCCATGCAGAGCTTTGTAAGCAATTGCCTCATAGAAGCCGATCAGTTCGGTATTGACTGGCGGGTCAATAATGGTTCCGTTGCCATGACGGCAAAAAGCAATAGTATTTATATGAACGGAACATTATCGTTCGGCATATTGATGCGTGAAACCTCTACAACCAATACGGCAAATTACCTGGTTCAGGGTAACTATATACAATTGCAGGACGGATTTGCAGCAGTGGCGGGATTGAATTTGTACCGCTCTGCCGTGTCGGACAACATCATTGGAATAAAAGGCACGGTTACCTTACTGATGGCCGGTATCGCTTACGAAGGAGGATTGAACAATGTGATTAACTGCAATTTGATTGACGGAGACAGCAACACAGATACTTCCAAAGTGGGTGTAATAGTAAACATTAGCGAAAGAACTACCGTTTCCTGCAATCGCACGGACAGCACAGGGTTTGGATTTCATTTTGGAGGTATTAGTCCCTTAACATCGTTTCGTGGCAACACCATGATCAATCATTTCAATGGTTTGCGATTGAATAATGTGGCAGTTATTGATACACAATCCCATGCAGGGAATCGATGGATAGGAACATACACGGACACTCTGGGTAATTGGGGTGCAATGAATATGAATGCAGCTTCATTTACCGAGTTAGCTAAATCACTATTTGAAGTTAACCCTACACCCGCTCCTGATTTGTTACCTTCTACACCAACTGCCACCAGCTTACCTAACTGGCCGGATGATGCGGGATGGTTCCAGATTTTTACAACTGGGGATGCCTTTGTTTGCGATTCTATTTTTGCATGTCATTTTGATCATGAAGAAGAACGTAAAAGCAGCGAAGAGTTAAAGTTGGCTATTGCAGGAGATAGTACGATAACAATGGATTTTATACCTGAATCTAAAGCCATTGCAAAAGAATATTTATACACCGAGCTTAAAAATGATACTTCCCTGATTTCAGGCAATGTTCTTTTCAGCAATTTTGTCAACGCACAGCAATCCAATGCCATTGGTTTTTTATATCAAGTTACTAAGAGTCTTTTTGATGCTTCGATAATAGATTCAACATCTATCGATTCACTCTTAGCATTGGAAAGCAGCATTAAATTTCTTACAGAAAGTATATTTTTATTGGATAGCTTAGAGATATTAAACCCGGGAAGTCAAACTGTTTCAAAAGAAAATCTGCTTTCAACATTAAATACATATTATGCTGAGATAGAAAGCAGACTTGAGCTGGTAGCAACAATAAAAACAACTGCCTTAAATACGGCCTCCCAATTTAATTCCCTTGTGCAAAGCGGTGAATTACCTCAATTGAATGAAAGATTGATCAATGAAATTGATTGGCAGTATCAACTATTGGGGAAAGAACAAATTAAAGCAAATGAAAGTGGGCTTTTGGTAATTGCCAACCAATGTCCTTTTAAAGGTGGTAAAGCTGTTTACAGAGCAAGGGCTTTGCTCGCTTTAATCAATTCCGGGAATGATTGGTATGATGATGCTTCAGTTTGCGCTTCCGAAGGAATTTATAGAAATGCAATAGCAGCAGTTGTAAAACAACCACGAATATCATTAGTTCCAAATCCTTCATCAGATTGGGTTGATGTCATGCTTTCAGGGTATGACACGGGAGTTTGCAGATTAGATATTTACAATGAAGTTAATCAGCTAATTTGTACTAATCTATTTAATTGCACCGATAATAAATTCAAACTCAATACATCAAATTTTAGGTCTGGTGTTTATACTGTTAGAATATTGATCGAAGATACTAGTTCAGTTACTTCAAAACTTATAATTATTCGATGAAAAACAGAAAGACTATTCTGGTAACACTTTTTTTTACTAGTTTTTTTTCTGCATTTGTTTCAGGACAGGGAAGAAACAGTTCTTGGTTATTAGGTTATAATACTGGGATCAATGAAAAATCGAAATTCGTATTTAGTTCTACAAATTATTTTTACACACTTGAAACAAGAAAAATGCCATTTCGAGATACTGAGGCAACTATCTGTGATGATCAGGGTAACTTCCTAATGAGCAGTAATGGGGTTTGGATTGCCAATGCCAGCAATGATACAATGGTGAATGGTTCTGGTCTGAATCCGGGTTATTTTGTGAATAGCTGGTCTGATGGACTTCCTATTATAAGCGGGAACATATTGCTACCCTATCCCGGAGATACAAATAAATATGTATTATTTCATCAGACTGAGCTTGACCAAAATTCAACATATCAAGGTATTTATAAAAGCATCATTGATATTTCATTAGATGGCGGACTCGGTGCTGTGATTCAAAAGAACGATACAGTAAAACTTGATTCTTTAAGTTGGGGTATTTCTGCATGTCGACATGCGAATGGGCAGGATTGGTGGGTGGTGTTTCTTCAGGATAACACTGACACTATTTATAAAGTACTATTCACTGATTTTGGAATTCAGTCCATAACTACTGAATCATTGAACTATTTGCCTTTTCAATTCGAAAATGGATCACAATTAAATTTTTCACCTGACGGTACAAAATTTATTACTACAACCTATGATAATCCTATAAATCGAAATAGTTATCTGGTGGTTTCAGATTTTGATCAATGTTCTGGTTTGTTTTCAAATACTCAAACTATTCATTTATCAAGTGGGTCATATTTGTGGGGATTGGCATTTTCTCCATCAGGAGATTTTATTTATGCAAATAATAGTGGATATATTTTTCAAATCAATTCCAGTACTCTTTCTGTGGATACCGTTGCTATTTATGACGGATTTATTTCAGGATTTCCACCCAATTGTTGTGCAACATCGTTTTGGAATATGTATTTAGCTGCTAATGGAAAAATTTATATTACTTCCGGAAGCAGTGTTCAACATTTGCATGAAATGAATTACTCGGACAGTGCAGGTGTTGCATGTGACGTTCAGCAACATAACATAAGTTTAGGAATGTGGAATTTACGTACAGTCCCAAACCACCCAAACTATTACCTAGGCCCATTGACCGGCAGCCCTTGTGATACTCTTACAAACTTATATGAGTCAACAGAGCATGATTTCAGGTTTTCGGTTTCGCCTAATCCTAACAATGGTGAATTTAAAATCATGTACCTGTTGCCTCAAAACCAGAAGGGAAAGTTGGAGGTGTTTGATGTGAATGGCAGGAAGGTATATGAAATGAATTTACCGAAGTGGAGCACGATGCAGTATGTTTCTTTGCCTGCAAGGGCTTCATCCGGTGTTTACAATTGTGTGATTAGTTCCGCAGACAAGAGAGTTAATAAAAAGATTGCGGTGATTTTGGAATGATACTCACTTGTGCAAGTGATATAAGAACCTGGTCGCGGCTCGCGGCCTTCCTATAACAGCGCATTTGGCGCCAGTGGTTGCATTTTCTTCTTTTGCAATTTCTATTAAAATTAATATGAAAAGTACAATTGAAATTCGTCCATATCATAGGCCACCAGCGCAAATGCGCCAATCGTTAGCAGTAATGGCAAAAAACCGTTCCCAAAGGAGAAACACGACCGAATAAAAATAAATTTGTAGCATATAGAAATAAATAATGGACAATCGTTTTACGGACATAATTCAGCTAATTAAACAATCTCGAACTAATGCTATAAAAGCTGTAAACGCTGAACTGATAAATCTCTATTGGAATATTGGAGAATATATCAGCAAGAAAATTGAACAATCAGAATGGGGCGACTCTGTTGTAACAGAATTAGCCAGTTTCATTCAGACACATGAACCTAATATAAAAGGCTTCTCCGATAAAAATATCTGGAGAATGAAGCAGTTTTACGAGACTTACAACGATTTCCCAAAACTCTCACCACTGGTGAGAGAAATTAGCTGGACAAACAATCTTCTGATTTTTTCAAGGTGTAAAACAATTGAAGAAATGGAATTTTACCTAAAACTCGTAAAGCAAGAAAGCTATAGTAAACGAGAACTTGACCGACAAATATCTGCAAGTTTTTTCGAGCGGACAATGATAGGCAATTCAAAACTCTCGCCAGCGGTGAGAGAAAGTAACAATGACTTATCAAACACATTCAAAGACAGCTATGTTTTTGAATTTTTAAACTTACCTGACCCACACAGTGAGAGCGATTTACAGCGTGGACTTGTAAGACAGATGAAAAATTTCATTCTCGAACTCGGTAAGGACTTTTTGTTCATAGGAGAAGAATATAAGTTGCAAGTTGGCAACAGTGATTTTTACATTGACTTGCTTTTTTACCATCGTGGACTACAATGTTTATTGGCATTTGAGCTCAAAGCAGACAAATTCAAACCTGACCACTTAGGACAGCTAAACTTTTACTTGGAAGCATTAGACAGAGACGTTAAGAAGACAAATGAGAATCCGAGCATTGGAGTTTTGTTATGCAAGGACAAAGACAGTGAAGTTGTAGAATATGCTTTAAGTAGAAGCCTCTCTCCTACTATGGTTTCAGAGTATAAAACGCAACTACCTGACAAAAAAATTTTACAACAAAAACTACACGAGCTGTTTGACAATGAAACGGACGAGAAATAGAGCCACTACTGCTAACACGGGTTTGGCAAAAGTGGCGGTTCATTGCTCCGCAGACAGCTTTGTGGTTCCTCAAAGTTTGGTTCACCGCATCAACATTTGTGGTAAAAATCGCCAACTTCTTTTAGCCGCAAACTGTTACCAACCCCAAAACCACCCAATAGCTCCTCAACAATATCCTTCCAATGAGCCACCAACATCAATTCAGTGCCGAAATCGAATGGACTGGAAACATAGGTACCGGCACATCTGGTTACACGGCTTACTCGCGCAACCATACCTTGTCTGCCGATGGCAAAACTCCACTCGCCTGTTCTTCGGCACCCGCCTTTCGTGGAGATGGCGCTTTGTATAATCCAGAAGATATGCTCCTGTATTCTGTGGCTTCTTGCCACATGCTTTGGTTTTTGCATTGCTGTGCCGATGCGGAAGGTGTGGTAACCGCTTACACCGATCGCCCACAGGGAACATTGGAAATAGCCGCCAATGGCATCGGCCGATTCACAGATATCACCCTTCATCCAATGGTTACACTTCAAAATCCAGAACAAGCGCATTTGCTTCCTGAATTGCACGAAAAGGCACATCAGCACTGTTTCATTGCCAATAGCCTCAGATGCCCCGTGAACATTATTCACGCGTAATGCCGTACTTTGCGTGGTTCAGATAACCACAAACAACTTGCATGCGCGCGCTATCAGCTGATCAGATACTCACGCCCCAAGGGCTTTTGCAAGATGGCCTTGTGGTGGTCTTGGAGGATGATGGAACCATCGTGGACCTGTTGGATGAGTCTTTGGTAAAAACAACCATCGAGCGCTATAAAGGCATTTTGATCCCGGGACTCATCAACGCCCACTGCCACCTCGAGCTCTCCCACATGAAAGAGGTGATTCCTTCGGGAGGCGGATTGCCAGGGTTTTTGAGTCACATCATCAAATCGCGTAAGGCTGCACCTGTTGATGAGCAAGCCGCCGCGTTTCAATATGACGATATCATGTGGGAAAACGGCACACAGGCCGTAGGCGACATCTGCAACAATGAGATCACATGGCCTGTTAAAGCCGCAAGCAAAATCAGGTACCACAACTTCATGGAAACATTCGGACTGGATCCCGATAGGGCAGCGAGTCGTTTTGCCTTGGCTGCGCAATTGCATGCATCGGCCAATACCAGCGGCATGTCTGCGTCTATCGTACCCCACGCACCCTACTCAGTAAGCCCTCCATTGTATGCTGCTATTCAAAACGCGTTTGATCCAGCAAGCGATATCTGGTCGATACATTTTCTAGAGAGCCAATCGGAAAAGGATCTGATCAAAGACGGCACGGGCCCAATGAAAGACATGTATGCATCCTTGGGAATTATGGCTCATTCATTCAAGGGCTATGGAAGCTCGGTTGCCGAAATGGTGCTGCAGCATATCCCCGCGGCAGGTAAGATACTTTTCGTGCACAACACTTTTCTCAATCGCGATGATATTGCAACACTGAAAGCCTCGGGTAGATTCAGCGACATGTATTTTTGTTTGTGTCCGAAGGCGAATCTGTATATCGAAGGCCGATTGCCCGATGTGCCGATGATGTTTCAGTCAGGGTGTAAAATCGTTTTAGGCACCGATAGCCTCGCTTCAAACAACGGACTTTCGTTGGTGGATGAGATTACAAC
>JBKDSL010000072.1:0-1850 GCA_046340555.1 Bacteroidota bacterium | reverse complement strand
TTTTTTTGACAGAGCATTATGGGACCTCATTCTGTTAATCAAATCAGCAGTATAACCAATGTAAGTCTTGCCGCTAGCAGGAGAAAAAAGTATGTAAACCACATGTTCCAGAAAAAAACAAGCCCCTTATGGTAAAGGGGCCTATTGTAGCGAGGGGGGGAATCGAACCCCCGTCCGCCGCGGCGGATATGAATCCAACGCTCACTTTTCCTTCAATTGCAGTAGCAATTTCAAAATCCAATCTCTTCCCGCACCCGTTTTGAGATAGGCCTCCCTTTTGAGCGCTTCCGTTTTTAAATCGAAAAACTCCACATGCACCACCTTCCATGGTCGATATCTGACGGTATACCCTTTTTTTGACAGAGCATTATGGGACCTCATTCTGTTAATCAAATCAGCAGTATAACCAATGTAAGTCTTGCCGCTAGCAGGAGAAAAAAGTATGTAAACCACATGTTCCAGAAAAGAACAAGCCCCTCATGGTAAAGGGGCCTATTGTAGCGAGGGGGGGAATCGAACCCCCGACCTTAGGGTTATGAATCCTACGCTCTAACCACCTGAGCTACCTCGCCTTGGATTCGGGGCTGCAAAGATATTAAATTCAATTCTATTGGCTTTCATGTCTCGCTTTCAAATTGATAAATAACTGTAACCCAAGCGATAGAATTCCGTACAAAAGTCCATCTAAAATTAAAAACCCATGGAACTGATCGCTACGGCCTCTATTTTTTTTATCGCTACCCTGTTGATGACTGTATTTTTTCACGTCAGGTATCTGAACCAATATTCGAAAAGTCAGCCAATCGATTACCGCGCTGTAAGAAGCGGGAATTGGAGCGACCTTACCATTTGGGAGATTTATGATGATGGACAATGGAATAAAACCAGTTCCATCCCCAATGCAAAAAATGCAACCGTATTCATTCCAATGAACATTACCATAGACCTGAATCAGAACGTCAAAGTCAATAACCTTTTTATTGAAGAAGGCGGATCTTTGAACATGGTTTCCGGTAAGGTGACCATCGTAAAAGCATTCGACCAAGGCCTGCTTTCTTGCAACGGTACACTTAGGTTAGGTTCTTCAGAAGTTGATGGCGATGGAGATGTTGTGGTAGGATCAGGCTCTTCATTATACTGTCAAATGATGGCCGGAAACAACGTAGCTAATTTCCAAGTAACAGGAAGCAAGTCGATTTGCGCTGGCGTAAGGTATTACACCTTTTAACTCACTCGCAAAACTAAATACCCCGAAGGCCGTCAAACGACGGTCTTTTCGCTTTTATAGGCCATCCCAATAAATGTTAAAAACCTTTCAGACCCTGATTAATTCAGATTGGTTTGCCGAATTACTTTTATGAGTAATTGAAAGAAAATCAGATTTGCATTAAGATGAGTCCTACGATAAAAAATTGCGGCTACCTCCTTTTAGCCGGATATAAAACAGAAACATCCTTAACTAACGATCACACCATATCCTTGTGGCAAAAATTCATGAAGGAGCGGTCAACCATGCCCGAGCGATTTGGAAACCGCTATTTTTCCGTGTCGCAATACCCCTTGGAATATTTCGGACATTTCGACCCAAGCAAAGAGTTTGTAAAATGGGCTACTATGGAAACACCTGGAAACGCCCCCGATAACATGGAAACGCTTGAAATAATGGATGGCACTTACGCTGTTTTCATTCATCATGGGCCCGCTGCTTTGGCATTCAAAACATTCCACCACATTTTCAATGAATGGATTCCAAACTCAGAATTCAACATAGACCAACGACCACATTTTGAAATAATGCCAGAAGGCTATAAGGCAGATGATCCGAATGCCATGGAAGAAGTATGGATACC
>JBKDSL010000071.1:0-18327 GCA_046340555.1 Bacteroidota bacterium | reverse complement strand
ATCCACAATAGATTGGTTGCGGCCGCTTCGGTTAGTGGACAGGCTTTTGTGCGCACTTTCATTTTGACCTCTGCGTTGAAGCTTTTTGCATTCATGGCTATCATGGTTGTTTTTGCGCTGTTGAATCGTGAACTGGCTTTCGGCTTCATTTTCAACTTTTTGATAGTTTACCTCCTTTATACGGTGTTGGAGGTTTGGTTTTCTTTCAAGAGTTTTGGACCTAGTCGGAAACCTTCTTGATTTTAACATCATTCGATTTATTTAATTGCTTGCATTTCAATACATTACTTCTTATTTCAACCATCAGGGCAAAAAGAGTAACCAGACTACCTTTTCTCGGGTAAGGTTTTTACCTTTGCACCCAAAATAAGAGCCACATCCAGCCCACGGAAAATGCGATCTTTTGTTAACCAGAACCTACTTGCAAAAAGCGTTGTTACGCTTCTGCTTCTCATAGTTTTCATCTCCACTTCCACCCAGGTGTTTGCTGGCGGTGGTGAGCCTGGTGCCAAATTCGATCCAGGCAAGATGATCACCGATCACATCACTGACGCCCACGATTGGCACCTTTGGGGTGAAGGTCACGAATCAGTTTCCATTCCTTTGCCGGTCATTGTTTACTCTAGTCGTGGTTTGGATGTTTTCATGTCTTCGTCATTCCACCATGGACACGATGTTTACAATGGTTATGCTTTGAAGGATAAGAAACTGGTTGCAGTTAACGAGCTTTCCGGGGCTGCCGAATCAGCTACCATTGATGAAGCTGTAACTGCTTCGCTTTGGGATTTCTCCATCACCAAAAATGTAGTCTCTTTGTTTGTCAGCATGTTCATCCTGTTGTATATTTTCTTGTCTGTTGCCAAGGCCTACAAGTCCCGTCCCGGACAAGCGCCCCGCGGTTTGCAAGGATTGATAGAGCCTTTGGTGATTTTTGTACGTGATGACGTTGCTAAGTCCTCAATCGGTGAAAAGAAATATCAGAAATTCTTGCCCTTCTTATTGACAGCTTTCTTCTTTATTTGGTTGAACAACCTGTTGGGGCTGGTTCCTATCTTCCCAGGAGGCGCCAACCTTACCGGAAGTATTTCCGTAACCTTGACCTTGGCCGCCATCACATTTGTTTTGGTTCTGGTCAATGGTAACAAACACTATTGGCACCACATCTTTGCGATGCCTGGTGTTCCGGGGTGGGTATTGGTGTTGTTGACGCCTATCGAGATTCTCGGGATATTCCTTCGCCCTTTCGTGTTGATGATCCGATTGTTTGCAAACATCACTGCTGGTCACATCATTGCACTGTCATTTTTCAGTCTTATTTTCATCTTCGGTGAAATGAGTACTGGGGCTGGCATCGGTGTTTCGGTGCTATCCATCTCATTCACGGTATTTATGACCTGTTTGGAACTGTTGGTTGCATTCCTGCAAGCCTACGTTTTCACGCTGTTGTCAGCCATCTATATCGGAGCTGCTGTGGAGGAACCTCATCACGATCACCATTGATTCAATTAACTCGTTATTTCAATTATCATTCATTCATAAAACCCAATCAAAATGTTATCAACTGTTATTCTTGAAGCCGCCAACCTAGGTCTTGGTTATGGCGTTGCCGCCCTCGGAGCAGGTCTTGCTGCCGTTGGTGCTGGTCTTGGTATTGGTCGCATCGGTGGTTCCGCCTTGGAATCTATCGCGCGTCAACCTGAGGCTGTAGGCGACATCCGTGCCAACATGATCCTTACCGCGGCTCTCGTTGAAGGTGCTGCCTTCTTCGCAATGGTTGTTGGTCTGCTTGTTGTGTTCAAGTAAGCCGTCACCAACAAAATCACATCCTGCCGCGAAAGCGCTTGGCCTAACGGCAGGATTTTAAAAGTCAATTAAAAAATCTCAATACTCACCAAGATGGAATTAGTCAAACCCGCCTTCGGCCTCGTCTTTTGGATGCTGGTGTCGTTCAGCATTATTGTTTTTCTGCTGAAAAAATTCGCATGGCCTGTCATTCTCGGTTCTTTGAACGAGCGTGAAAAAAGCATAACTGACGCACTCAACGCTGCTCAAAAGGCCAAAGAAGAAATGGCTAACTTGAAAGCAGATAACGAAAAGTTGTTGGCTGAAGCCCGCAATCAACGAGACCTGATTCTCAAGGAGGCTCGCGATGCCAAGGAATCCATCATCAATGAAGCACGTTCAAAAGCCACAGAAGAGGCAGACCGCTTAACGCGTTTGTCACGTGAGCAGATAACCAACGAGAAAATGGCTGCCATCACCGAACTGAAAAACCTGGTGGCGAGTCTGTCTATCGAAATCGCAGAGAAGGTAATACGCCAGCAATTGTCCACCGACGACAAGCAGAAACAGCTTGTTCAGGATTTGCTGAAGGATGTAAAAATGAACTGATCCCGCCATGGCTGAAACTAAAGTTGCCAGAAGGTATGCCAAGTCGTTGCTCGACCTGGGTGTTGAACGCAATGTCGTTGACCAGGTTTACAATGACATGCTGTATGTGCATTCTGCCATCCGCGGAAGCAGGGAGCTTGCGCAATTCTTCAAAAGCCCCGTAATTAACACCGATAAAAAGGAGAATGTACTTAAGGAACTATTCGGTGGCAAATTGCAGCAGATGACCTTGGAGTTTTTTCTGATCATAACCCGTAAGAAGCGCGAATATTACATTGATGATATCGTCCAATCGTTTTTGGAGTTGTACGACATATTCAAAGGCCGTCAAGTAGCTACTCTTACTACAGCAGTTCCTGTTGATGATTCGTTGCGCAAGCAGATGTTGGAGCTCATTTCCAAAAACTCCTCCGATCAGATTGTTCTGAAGGAGAAAGTTGATCCGTCAATCATCGGTGGATTCATTTTGCGCTGGGGCGATCGCCAAGTCGATACATCCGTATCGAGAAAACTCCATGCTCTGAAGCAGGATTTCAAGGGTAACTTGTACCTCAAAGATTATTGATTTGAACAAAATATTATAGTAACCGCATTTCAACCCCAATCACAATGGCAGAAGTAAGACCAGACGAAGTATCGGCAATTCTAAAGCAACAGCTAGCCGGCTTCAAGTCCGACACCGAACTCGAACAAGTGGGAACCGTGCTCCAGGTGGGCGATGGTATCGCACGCATCTATGGTCTCACCAAGGTGCAGTCGGGTGAATTGATTGAATTCAAAAACGGCCTCAAGGGCATCGTATTGAACCTCGAAGAAGACAACGTAGGTGCGGTGTTGTTGGGTCAGTCAAATGATATCCGCGAAGGTGATACCGTTAAACGTACCGGCAAAATCGCATCCATCAACGTGGGTGAAGGCATGGTAGGTCGTGTGGTTGACACTTTGGGAAACCCTATCGATGGTAAAGGACCCATCAAAGGTGAACTCGTTGAAATGCCTATCGAGCGTAAAGCACCTGGCGTAATATATCGTCAGCCTGTTAAGGAGCCGCTTCAAACCGGTATCAAGGCTATCGACGCCATGATTCCAATCGGCCGTGGTCAGCGTGAGTTGATCATCGGGGATCGCCAAACCGGTAAAACAGCCGTGGCCATCGACACCATCATCAACCAAAAGGAATTCTATGAGCGCGGCGAAACCGTTTATTGCATCTACGTTGCAGTAGGTCAAAAAGGTTCAACTGTAGCCAACATCGTAAAGACATTAGAAGAGAATGGAGCCATGCCATACACCGTAATCGTATCGGCTACCGCTTCTGATCCAGCACCAATGCAGTTCTTCGCTCCAATGGCTGGAGCTGCCATCGGTGAATATTGCCGTGACACAGGTCGTCCTGCTTTGATCGTTTATGATGATCTTTCCAAACAGGCAGTAGCTTATCGCGAAGTTTCCCTGTTGTTGCGTCGTCCTCCCGGACGTGAAGCATATCCTGGTGACGTGTTTTACTTACACTCCCGTTTGTTGGAGCGTGCTGCAAAGGTTATCGACTCCGATGCGATTGCATCCAACATGAATGACTTGCCAGAGTCTCTCAAAGGAAAAGTAAAAGGTGGAGGATCGCTCACAGCACTTCCTATCATCGAAACACAAGCCGGTGACGTATCCGCATACATTCCTACCAACGTGATCTCAATCACTGATGGACAGATTTTCTTGGAAGCTAACTTGTTCAACGCCGGTGTTCGTCCCGCCATCAACGTAGGTATCTCCGTATCTCGTGTAGGTGGTAACGCCCAAATCAAGTCGATGAAGAAAGTGGCTGGTACCCTAAAGCTCGACCAAGCCCAGTTCCGTGAGTTGGAGGCTTTCTCCAAGTTCGGTTCAGATTTGGATGCTGCTACAAAAGCGGTACTCGACAAAGGTTCCCGTAACGTTGAGATCCTTAAGCAAGGTCAATACTCCCCTCTCACCGTAGAGAAGCAGGTTGCCATCATATATTGCGGAACCAAAGGTCTGTTGCGTGATGTGCCTGTTAGGGATATGAAGGCTTTTGAAGCCGATTACTTGAACGTGCTAGACGCTCAACACAAAGACGTTCTTTCAGCATTGAAAAAAGGCGAGTTCAATGATACCATTACGGGCACATTGGAACGTGTGGCTAAGGAGCTCGTGAGCCGTTACGCAACCAAAAAATAAGCTAGTACCCAACCCTACCTACAATACCAGGAAATGGCAAACCTCAAGGAAGTACGTTTAAGGATTACCTCGGTAAACTCTACCCAGCAAATCACCAAAGCCATGAAAATGGTTTCGGCTGCCAAGTTGCGCAGGGCCCAGGATGCCATCACCCAGATGCGTCCTTACGCATCCAAGCTGCGTGAAATCCTGGAAAATGTCGCAGGCAGTGTTGATACATCCGGAAGTGGAGCGCTTACCAAGGCGCGACCTGTGAATAAGGTTTTGATTGTAGCCGTTACTTCCAACCGTGGACTAGCTGGTGCATTCAATGCTAACATAATTCGTACGGTGAATCGCTTGTTGAATGATACCTATCCCATCCAACGCGCCAAAGGCGATGTAAAGGTCTTGTGCATTGGTAAGAAGGCCAGCGATTTTTTCGGTAAAAATGCCCAGGTGTTTGCAGGGCAACGCAACGATATCTTCAACAACGTTTCTTTCGCTACAGTAGCGGCAGTTGCCCAAGAGTTGATGGATGGATTCACCGCTGGTCAGTATGATCAGGTGATGGTGGTTTACAACCGTTTCAAGAACGCTGCAGTTCAATATGTAGAATGCGAGCAACTATTGCCGATTGCGCCACCATCCGCTAGTGAAAAGTCAAAGTCTGTTAATGATTATATTTTCGAACCTAGTCAGTCAGCAATCGTCCTCGATTTGATTCCCAAGGCGGTTAAAACCCAACTATACAAGGCTGTGCTTGACTCCAATGCCAGCGAACATGGTGCCCGTAGGACCGCCATGAGAAAGGCCACTGACAACGCTGGTGTATTGATTAAAGAGATCAAACTACAATACAACAAATCTCGTCAAGCAGCCATCACCAATGAGATCTTAGAGATTGTTGCAGGTGCAGAAGCCTTGAACGGTTAATAATTGTAGCTGCTAAAAAACCAAGGGGACCTTTATGGTCCCTTTTTTTATTCCATTTGGTTGATGTCTGGAGTTTTTTAACTTTGTTTCAAACCAATTGGCTATGAAACTAATTACTACGATATTGATTCTCCTTTTCGTTGCAGTAAAAACCTTCGCCCAAAACCCAACACCAAATCCTGGATTTGAGAACTGGTCTCAAACAGGTAATTATTTCAACCCCGATGGGTGGAATAATTTGAATTCACAAACGGCCATACTGGGAATACTAACATGCTCAAGGGTAACAGCTGCCGCTGATATTCATTCCGGGACTTATGCCATGAAACTGACTACACGTTCTGTTTTCGGTATTACGGCAAATGGAATCGCCAGCACGGCAACACTGATTACAACCCCTCCATACGGAGTAACCGGCGGCATTCCCTACACGCTTCGTCCGGATAGTATCACAGGATGGTATAAATACACTCCTGGCTCTGCATCGGATTCAGGTTTCTTTCAATTTGTTTTGCAAGGTGCATTGGGAGATACCATTGGCATAGTGAAACATTGCACACCCAATTCCGCTATTCCCATCTACACTAGGTTTTCAGCACCCATCACCTATCTTTCTACTGCCACTCCAACCAGCTCTTATTGGATTTTGAGCAGTAGCGATGGCGCTAATCCCGTCGTGAATAGTTCGTTGCTTGTGGATGATATCAGTTTGGTGTTTAATCCCACATCTTCACTAAATGCTCCTGTGCAGTCGAGCCAGATTTTACTTGCTCAAAATCCCGTTACGGATTACATCCGCTTGGTGGATCACCAAGGATACCATTGTCAAGTAATGGATGTATCATGCAGGGTGCTATTAGAATCATATTTGCATTCGGCGGATCAACAATTGGAAGTTTATGGTTTGCCCCAAGGTGCCTATGTATTGACCCTTCGCTCAAATGATGGTCAACTCAGGTCTGCTAGGTTTATCAAACTTTAATCTGATGCGTTTTCTTTTTGTTGCTCTGCTATCAGCATCATTTCTAGGAGCATCATCATTAACCGCATTTTCACAACAATTCCAACTGTCTGGGAGTGTGGTTGACAAATCGGGTGGGACGCCACTGCCTGGGGCATCAGTGGTGGCTTATCCTGGCAAGTATGGCGATGTATCCAAATCAGATGGCACTTTTTCCATTACCATTCAACCAGATGTGAAAATGGTTGTGGCATCCTATTTAGGAATGTCAAGCGATACGTTTTTTGTGGAAAGGATTACTCAGGGTTCTTCGTTGAGCCATGTGTTCAAACTTTCGGTGAATGCCACGGACATGGATGCGGTTGTGGTTTCAGCTACACGATATGGCCAGCCTGTTCGCGAGTCAACGGTCTCCATGCAAACTTTGTCTGCGAAGCAATTGGAAAATCGCAATACAGTTAATATCAAAGCTGCCATGGAGTTGGTTCCTGGACTTACCGTTTTGGATGAGGAACCACAAATCAGAGGAGGTAGCGGATTCAGTTTTGGTGTAGGTAGTAGAGTAGCCACTATTGTGGATGGCCTTCCGTTGTTGACGGGAGATGCCGGGCGAACGGAATGGTCATTCATTCCTACCGAAAGCATCGGCAGGGTGGAAGTGTTACAAGGAGCGTCATCCGTACTTTATGGTTCATCAGCGCTAAGCGGTACCATTAACTTTTTGACTAAAATTCCGGAGGATTCTATTCGAACAACAGTGCGTAGTTTTTTAGGCTCCTACAGGACTCCGCAAAATCGAAGTGCTAAATGGTGGAGTGGTGCTTTTGCGCCATTTGCAGGATTGTCATTTTTTCATGGTGGTGTGAAAGGAAGCGATAGCTTTTTGATGGGTGGCATGGTGAATTATGATCATGGGTATATTGGTCCTTATGTTCCAGATCCCAGTCTGCCATTTGCAGCCGATACTTTGGACAATAATGATGTGGCTGAACGAACAGCTCGGTTGAATTTCAGCTACACGAAAAAGTTGAAGCGATTCATGTTCGGTCTTAGTGGAAATGCAATGGCAGGTCATAATAACTTCTCATTGGTTTGGGGCGATGGAGAAAATCGCATTTATCGGGCTTATCCAGGCTCCATTACTACCAATGATTTTTTGATGTTTTATGTGGATCCATCGGCATCCTATGTTAGCGGTAGTGGCATCAAATACCAGGTGCGTTCGCGGTTTTATTACACTGATAACAATAACTCAAATGGTCAAGCTAATCAAGCTCTGACTTCCATGATGGATGCCAATGCTACGGGTATGTTCGCGAATAGCGGAGTTAACTTCACGTCTGGATTTTTCGCCATGCAAACCGACTCTCGTGCGGCGCTATATGCTTCTGGAGGTTCACCTCAAAACCAATCTAGAAACAGGGCGATATACTTACAAGTAGATCGTAAGTTTTTTGATAAATTGATTGTGCAAGCAGGAGGGAGAATGGAGTACTATAAAATCAACGATGAGGAAGCCGACTTGAAACCTGTTTTCAGAGGAGGTTTGAATTATGAGCCATTCAAGGGGACCAATCTGCGAGCTTCGTACGGCCAAGGCTATCGTTATCCAACCATCACCGAAAAGTTCATCAACACCTCTGCTGGTGGTCTTACGGTGTTTCCCAATCCTGATGTGGATCCCGAGTCAAGCAAAGCTGTCGAAATAGGAGCCAGGCAAGGTTTCAAGCTAGGTAAGTGGTTGGGATATGTTGATTTCGCTGCATTCCAACAGCAGTATTACAATACCATCGAATACATTTTTGCTGCTTGGAAACCAGGTGCAAGTGGATTCAAATTTGTGAATACCGGCAATACTCAAATAAAGGGATTGGAAATAACATTCATGTCGGGCGGTAAGATTTGGAGAGAACTGGAGGCGACTGTTTTTGGTTCATGGACTATGATTGATCCACAAACAAGGCAGCCTCAAGAAATTATTGGTGTTACGGAGCCTGAAGATGGATTTGTTGCCGAAGAGCTAACCTATTTGAACACCAGTACGGATACTTCAAACCTTCAATTGAAATATCGCTTCCGTCATCTTGCCAAGATGGATGTTGAATTTCGGTACAAAGCGTTGGCGATTGGTATCGGTTGCAGGTATTATTCTTTCATGGAAAATATTGACAAGGCATTCTATGATTTTGATATGCAATCGAACTCCAATTATCCCGATGGTGTCATTAAATATCGCGAAGAGCATCCCAATGGAACCATCATTTGGGACCTAAGGTTTGGTTACGTAATGAGCACTACTTGGAGTTTCAATGTTGTGGCCAATAATGTAGCCAACTTAGAGTACTCACTACGACCTATGAAGATAGAATCGCCAGGAACGGTTTGCCTCCAGTTGATTTGGAAACATAAATGAAAAGTGTGCTTGTAAAAGTATTTTAAGCTATAGCCTCGCGCCACCGCCTACTGCCACCGCCTACTGCCACTGTTACTTCTTCTGATAATGCATCAGTTTCACTTTCTCAATTCAGCTGATTTTTCGGTGGTGGTGGTGGGGGGTAAAAACACTTTAACAACCGTCCCTTTACCAACTTCGCTGTTGATTTCAACACTGCCTCCAATTAATCGAGCAAAGTCGAATATGATGAAATAGCCCAGCTGATTTCCGGTATCAGGATCATCGGCATCGAACTCTCCTGCTACAGTCTGTTGTTTTATCGCATTGATTTTGGTGAGTATTTTTTCGGGAATTCCAATGCCCGTGTCTTTTACCTGTATTGTTGTAACCTCATTGGCGTCCAAAGATGATGAGATTTCGATGGTTCCTGTTTTAGTGTGCTTGGTGGCGTTGCTAATCAGGTTTTGCAGTATGATTTTAAGGATATTGGTGTCGGAGACAATGATATCCTCTTCGGGAATATTGTTCACCAATTCGATTGATTTTTGATCTATTACATCTACAAAGGGCTCCAAAACCTCATCAACAAAATCGCATAATCCGATGTTCTCAGGATGAACGGTGATCAGTTCATTTTGAAGCTTCATCCAATTTAAGATGTTGGCGGCATTGTTGTAAATCTTTTCAGCTGCGGCTCCGATGTATTTCATGTTGTCGAGGCTCTCATTAACCCCTTCAGGATTTTCATTCGATGTCTTGCTGGACATCTTGCTTACAATTGAAAGGAATTTTATGGGTGTAATGATGTCGTGCGAAATGATTGAAATGAGCTTGTCTTTTATTCGAATTGACTCCCTTAATTTGTATTCCTTTTCTCGCAAGTTCCTTATAGTATTGTTTAGGGTTGAGTTGGTATTCTGGATTTCGCGTGTTCGTTCATTGACTTGATTTTCCAGCATTTCATTTCGTTTCAATATTCGGACACTGTTAAGCTTCATTAACGAGAATAATACCAAAGCACCCGCAATAACGCTTCCGATAAGAAAGTAAGTGGTTTCGTAAAACGCCGGCTTCACAATTAACGGGATTGAAAGCTGAATGGCCTCTTTGGGGCTGCCTGAAATTTTATTACGAAACTCCAAGGTGTATTTGCCGTGTGGGATATTTGCAAAGTCAATCCATCTGCCTTTTCCTTCTGTTATTCTCCATTCATTTATATAACCTTTGATTCTGTATTCAACTTGCAGGTTTTCCTTTAATCCCCAATAGGGTATGCTGAAGAATATTTGAACCTCGTCGGATTGGTTGGATATTGTTAGTTCGTCTGCGCATACAACTTCTTCACCATCAATAAGGACCCTGTCAATAAAGAACTTCTCATTGGGAATATCACGCAGCACGTCTTCTGGCTTAAACCATACTAGACCTTCCATGGTGGGATATGATACATATCCGTTTTTGAGCCTTATGTGTGTTGGTGTACACCCTCCATTGAATTCGGTATTTACAATGCCATCCTCGGTGTCATAGGAATAATAATATGGTGTCTTGCTTTTGTCTTTGATGTAGTTGGTTACATCTTCAAACGATACGTTTATCAAGCCTGTATTGGTAGATATCCATAAAAAGCCATTGTCATCAAGCATGAAGCTATGGGCCTTTTCCAGTTTATGGTGAATGTCAATCGGCATCTGATGGAATTTGCCGTCAGCGTATACATACCAACCTTGTCCATATGTTCCAATAAGGAAAACATTTTTTATCTTTTCAATCACCCGAACACATTTTCCTTTCATTTCAGAAATATAAGAGATTGAATTTGTCTTTGAATTATACTTGGTAATACCCTCGCAGTGGCCTATCCAAAGGTCGTCTTTCTCCACTCTATTTATGGTGGTTGTCCTTTGGCTGAAACCTTTAAGATTCAGTTGTGCGGCAAATTGTGATTTTTGGTTTTTAATGTAGCTTAATCCAAAATCAGAAGCTACCCACAGGGAATCGGCTTCTTCATAGAAAGCATGGTAGGTTTGCTTTGAAGTGTCAACAATGGTTTTTTCATATGTATTCAAGTTATGTGAAACAAGTACGGAATTGAGCGGGTAAATAACCTTGTTTTCATTGTTTTTGTGGCAGAAATAAAATAAGCTCAATTGCAAACCTAGCTTATGTCTGGATGGTTTAGGTCCATCCTTACTGAATTCATAGTCCCATCCTCCATAAACGTTGTTGCTGTCGATTTCAAATTGCGCATAGAAACAATTAGCATGAACGTTATTGGAATCTGCTATCAAAAATGTTTTCATGCTTTTCTTTCGGAAAATAAAAAGCCCTTTGGTGGTTGTAGCAACAAATAGTGATCCGCTTTTTTCGTCGTAAATGACTTCTGTTACAATAACGCTTTTGGGTAATTGGTCTGTAATCGGAATCAATTCAACACCATTACCATTTGTTTTTTGTGAAATTCGATACAGCTTACTTCCATCTTTTAAAAATGCTTGGTTGTTTAAATAATTCCAAAGGATATTTTCCCTATCAATGGATTTGCCGGCGAAACCCGAAGTGGGAACCTTCAATAGCTGTAGATTCTTCCTGTCCAATTGCATACAGTTGCCCGCTTCATCAAAAAAGAAAACGGAACCGTCTTGCATGAATCCTGATTCCGGAACAAATCCCGGGGTTTGTAATCTTTTCGATATGCTGTTGGACTTTTTGGAGTAAACCCCGATCCAGTTGTGAAAGAGCATCAAATAACGGTCACTATCAACCGGCATAACGAGTATGCTTTTGGTAAGATCTGATTTATTAACCCCTGCAATAGATTCCTTATCTGAGCTAACCAGGAAATTCAAATTGGGAACGCCACCTTTAAGCCAATATCCGCCGAGGCCAGCCTTCTGCACTTTATAAACAGCCTTAACTTCTTTCTGTGAAAACTTAATGATGTTGCCATCAATGTCGTCAGCGTAAAACTCACCGTTAACCGTAGTGTAAATTCTAAACATCCGATCATTTGACAATCCTTTCACGTTTTTGGTTGTAAAAAGGTCAAAATCGTGACCATCAAAACGTACAAGCCCTGTTTCTGTGGCCATCCAAAGGAATCGTTCCGAGTCCAACACCATGGACTTAACCGAGTTTTGTGGCAATCCATTGGTTGAGTTGTAGTGGGTGATATGGAAATCCTGCCATTCCTGGGCCTGAACTTTATTCAATGGTAAAAACCAAAGCAGGAATATAATATTGGATAACTTCAAAAGGAATCCAATAAATAACCTTACAGGTGTTTTGAAAAAACAGACGTGGGCTGCCCCGTTCACTTTTTGCCCTTGTATAATTCTGCGAGGTTTTTAAGGTCAATAATGTTGGAGATAGACAACTTATTGAAAATCCTTGCTTTGAAAGTAGCTACCGTGCTTGATTTCAAGTTCAGTCGGCCGCTTATTTCTTTGATGCCTTCTCCTTTTAGCAGATAGGTCATAACGGTAAGTTCACGCTCAGAAAGAAGGGAGAAGGGGTCACTGCTCATTCGGTCGTTTTTATTCAACTCGGTATTTTGTAGCGAGCCGGAGAAGAATGCTGACATGGTGGAAATAACGGTTTGCTCATCCATCTGTTTGTTCAAGAAACCGGTTACACCCATCTTGAGCAACCTCGACTTGAAAACCTCTTCGGGGCTCATGGTATAAACCAATATTTTCAGGTCTGGTAATTGTTCCAATAATTCGGTTATGATCTCCACCGAGTTTCCGTCATTCAATTGCAAATCAAGAATGATGTGCGAAATCTCAAAGGAGACAGCCATTTCCCGAACGGCTATACAGGTATCAGCCTCATGAAAACTTCGAATTCCAAAATGACTATCCAAAAAAAACTTCAGCCCACGTCGAATAATTACGTGGTCGTCTACCACCAATAAGTTTATTTTTTCTGGGTGGATGTCCATGCTGTTTGTGTTGTTTTCGTAGGAGAAGACTTCCATAACGGTTGGGATTATTAAGGTAGTCCTAATATATGAACAATGTCAAAATTAGGCAAATAATCCTTCTAAAAATCCATAAACACATGTTTAGACATTATTTTACAAAACAGGTCTTAATAAGCAGTGTTTATCTAGAAGTATATCTACAAACTTCTTGATATATAGATTTAAAGGGCTTTTTGGAAAATCCTGTATCGCTTCGTAATATCTGCACCTAACCGTGTCATTTCTGCGCACATCAGCTTATTTTCTTCCGAAATCAAATGGCTGTCAAGATGTGCCATTTTAGCCCTTGAGGCTTCCTCAATCAAGGCTGTCGCCAAAAGGGCTGTGAGACCTTTTCCTTGATGTTTTGGATGGACAGCTCCTAGCAGTAAATCGAGCTTTTTAGATGATTTCAAACATTTTAGGAGATGGATGAAACCCAAAGGGAATAGATGGCCATTTGCTTTTCGAAACCCATCAGCTAAATTAGGCATGGCCAATACAAAGGCAATGATTTCGTTGCCGCTAATTTTGCGTATGAATTTTACAAACCTCGGGTCTATGAAATCCAAATATTCTTCAGCCATTTGTTGTATATCTTCATCGCTAAGCGATACGAAACCATATACGTTTTCATAGCCTTTGTTAAGCAGCAACAACACGTCCCTGAAATGTGGTTTTAAATCAGATCGGCTTTTCACAGAAACAATCTCATAGTTGTTACCGGCATTTATCCTTTCACAGATTTTTTGATATATAGGTGGTAGCTTCTCCGGTATTTCAATAACATAATTCACGCAGTCTTTGAATTTGAAGAACCCAGCATCCTCAATCATTTGTTGAATATATGTGGGGTTGGATGCTGAGGCTATGGGTGGCTCTTTCGTACTTCCCACTATTTGTATACCCTGAGGATCCTTTTCGGAAAACCCGAATGGACCGATGATGCGTTTCATGCCCATGGCCCGGCTCCACTCAATAACATTATGTAGCAGTTTCTCCGCTACTTCATTGTTTTCGATGCAATCAAGTTGAAAGAAACGAGCATGCTGTTCGTTATGTGCCAGGTTGTATTCATGGTTAATGATTCCCATCACTCTTCCAACAGCACGCCCATCCAGAAACGCCAAAAACCGAATCGATTCAGAATTAAATAATGCCGTGTTGTGAAATGGATCATGAAATCTTCTTTCATCTTTCAAAAGGGGCGGAACATATTCATTCCAATTGCTATAAATGCGTAGCGGTAAGCGGATATAGGTTTCAGAGTCGCTCCGACTCCTTACCATACGAATTTCTATAGACATTTAATTCGTGTCCACTTGTTTAGAATTTCATGTGTTCCAATCGACGGACATCCAATACCCGCACTTGTCCAGCCTTTAACTCCACCAATCCTTCATCCTTGAAATCAGACAAGGTTCGGATGAGAGATTCTGTAGCAGTGCCGACAATGTTCGATAAATCTTCTCTGGAAATATGGATGTTCGGGCTTTCTTTATGTCGATCCTGCAGCATTATAAGCGCTTCAGCCACCCTCCTTCTAACAGAATTATATGCCAAGCTTAACAATCGTTCTTCTTTTTCAATCAGGTTGTTGGAAAGCATTTTGATGAAGCGATTTGCCACCTCGCGATTGGAGTAAATCAAGGATACGAAATCGTTTTTTTGAATTTGATAAATCTCGGAGTCCTCCAAAGCAGCTGCCGATTCATTGTAATCGCCGCCTTCCAACATTGGCAGGTAGCCGATGAAATCACTGGCTTCATGCATGGCTGTTATGAATTCCTTTCCATCTTCATTTGTCTTGAAGGTTTTCACTCTTCCCTTGCCTATGAAGTAAACGGAGTTTGGCAGGTTGCCTTCCTGAAAGACCAATTCTTTTTTGTGATAGGTTTTTGGTTTACGATCACTTGTGAGGCTGATTAAGGCGTCCAACGATTCAGCATTATTGAAGAACTCGTTAAGGCCTTCCACACTGCGGTCATAATCCTTTTTTAGTACTTCAGATTTTCGAAGTCGGGTTTCTATGGCATCCATCAAATCAGAGTCTGAAAATGGCTTGGTGATGTAGTCATCCGCACCTAGGCTCATTCCCTTCCTGAAATCCTCTTTCTCCGATTTTGCCGTTAGGAAAATAAAAGGGATACCCGATGTTTTAGGGTTCTTACTTAACACATGCAGTACTCCGTAACCATCCATCTCAGGCATCATCACATCGCAAATGATCAGATCAGGAATCGTTTTCAAAGCGGCATCTATACCGGCTCTCCCATTTTCGGCGGTGATAACCTTGTATCCAGCCAATTCTAAAATCTCCATGGTGTTTTCGCGCATGTCCGGATGATCTTCAATCAATAAAAGCGTCTTCATATGTTTGTTTTTTTAGTTGTACCAAATTACTTGTCGTATTGTTTTAAAAGATGACTTAAATCATGACCTCTATTTTTTAACTGTTATTCAATTGATTGTGGCAGCGTCACATGGAAGGTTGTTCCTTTTACTTGTTGACTGGTAAAGATAATTTGACCGCCCATCAGCTCTGCATATTTCTTCACGATATTGAGTCCGAGCCCAGTTCCTTGTATGTTGACCGCATTCTTTGCTCGGAAAAATCGGTCGAATATGTGTTGTTGTTCAGTTTCTGGAATTCCAATGCCCTGGTCGGTTACAGAAATTTCAAGTTTTCCATCGGTAACACCGGTTTTGAAAAGTATGTTTTCCCCTTCATCCGAATATTTGATGGCATTGCTCAGCAGATTGATGCAAATGTTACGAGTGAGGTTTTTATCAAGTACTACCTTGGATTCCGCACGTTCATCTACATGAGTTATGGTTTGTCCGCGCTTGGTAAGCTCACGCATTTCGCTAGTTAGTT
Organism: Bacteroidota bacterium; assembly: GCA_046340555.1. Lineage (GTDB taxonomy): Bacteria > Bacteroidota > Bacteroidia > AKYH767-A > OLB10 > JALRAP01. The sequence goes on along the minus strand of JBKDSL010000071.1, from coordinate 2,627 downwards.
CGGTGGCAAAGGATACCATATCGAATTCAGACGGATTGCAATGTACTTTCCCTTCCTCCAATTTCCCAATTGATAGGAAGTCATTCAATATCGCTGTTAAATTGTTAACCGAGTATTTGATACGCTCCAGATGCTTGGTGCGTTGCTCCAGTTGATCGCCACCATTGTATTTTGAAACTAGTGAGGCAGATGATAAAATAGTGCTCAAAGGTGTTCTGAATTCATGCGAAGCCATGGTGACAAACCTTGATTTCAGTTCTCCTAGTTCTTTCTCTTTTTCCAAGGAGGCGCGGAGTTCTTCCCTGTTCTTTTGCAACAATTCTTCTGCTTGTCGACGTTCACGAACCTCAGTGGCTAACTCTGCGTTCGCCAACTCCATTTTACCTACTAAATCGCCTAATTCCTCCGTTCTTTTGGCTACGCGGTCTTCAAGTTCTGAATTCAACTTCAGAATCTCATCAGAATTCGCTTTGAGTTCGATGTTCACCTGTTCGATTCTTTTTTCCTGCTGCCTTCGCTCCGTAACATCATCGCCTGAGGCCAATAGTGTGATAGGTTTTCCGCTATGGTCTCGAATCAAAACCGTTTTACTTGATATTATCCTACGCCCACCTTTTGAGTTTACTATTACGCTTTCAAGTTCTGATGTGAACTCTTGGTCGGGTTGTGCCTCTTTCAGTTTTCTAAAACGTTCCCGTTCTTCTTCCCGTATATCTGCGGGCTTGAAAATATCGAACCAGTTCTTCCCTACGATAGAACTTTCAGGTAGTCCAATGATACTGCATCCTTGCTGATTGATGAGCGTCACTCGCTCATCCATGGAAATGGCAACGAACATCACCGGTGCAATGTCAAGATACATTTGTGCCAATTCTTTTTCTTGTCGGATCTGGTCTAGGAACAATGCCTTCTCCGATATGTCTATGATAAAAGCAATGACAAACTTATTGTTGTCGATGCTGAAGTTGCTCAAGCTGATTTCCACCGGGAATTCTCCACCATCTTTTTTTCTCGCGAAAAGCTTGGAGCCTTTACCCATTGGACGGGCCTGCGGCGACTTGTTGAATTGATCTCGGCGGCTAACGTGGCCTTTGCTGAATCTTTCTGGAATGAGCACTTCGATTTTATTTCCAACCAATTCGCCCTTGCCATAACCGAATTTCTGTTCGGCAACCGGGTTGATCATTACGATTTCTCCGGATTGATCGGTTATCACAATACCCTCTGTTGCATAATCGAACAGGGCACGCAACCTTTCGCGTTCTTTCGATAACCGGTCATCCGATCTGCGAAAATTGATGATGGCGAACCACGCCGACCATATGGCAGCTACGGTCAACGCTTGGTTCAGCAATTGATACAGACTGTCTTTGGTTACCCAAGAGAAACCGATGATCAAGCAAGTGCAAAATATAGAAATGACCGAGCTGAATCGCCTGTCAGGATGGAAAATGGTTAGGAATACCGGGGCGATATAGAGAATTGACCAAATCACACCGTCATGGAAGATGTAATTAATCACGGAAATGAAGACCACCAAAGTCCAAACCAGTGGAGTGGTACTGTTGGCTGATAAGTTGGACTTACCCATTTCGTAAAGCTAGGCAATCAAAATTTAATAATTTGAACGATGGCTCAAACCCAGACCTCGGTGCCCTCTGTGCAGTTTTTACACATTTCAATCGAGCTCCTGTTGTTTAAAAGCTTAGCTCTGAATTGATTATACTTCTTGCTTTGCCAGATTTTGATGAATTCAATGTCACGTATATTGCCCATTTCATGGCTGGCGTCTTTGTCGAAACAACAAGGAACCACTTTGCCATCCCAAGTAATCACCGCTGAATGCCACATTTTCCAACATCGATTTTCAAATTTGTTCTTAAGATCCCACTTTCCATCTCTGCGTTGCCTATACCTGGAGTATTTGGAGTCAACAGGAATCAATTCATGGCCATTTTCATAATCATAAACCTGCGCTGTTTTGAACCATACATCATCTACTCCGATTTCATCGGCAAGAGCTTTTACCTCTGGAATCTGGTGTTCGTTTTTTGCAGTTACCAAAAACTGGAATACGACAAATGGTTTGTCCGCTTTAAGTTTTTTTCGCCACTTGATAATATTCTTAGCCCCATCTAATACCTTGTCGATTTTTCCACCAATTCGATAAGATTCATAGGTGGATTGGTCGGTGCCATCAAGCGAAATGATGAGCCTATCCAAGCCGGATTCTACTGTAGCCCTCGCATGCTCATCGGTCAGGTAATGTGCGTTGGTGGAAGTAGCTACGTACAATTTACGGGACTTGGCCAAGGACACCATCTTGTGGAAATTCGGATGCAAGTAAGGCTCCCCCTGAAAGTAAAGGATCAGGTATACCAAATCTTTGGCGCAATCATCAAGAGCTTTCTGGAATAGGTCCAACTCCAGCATTCCAGTGGGTCGCGTAAATGAACGAAGCCCACTTGGACATTCCGGACATCTTAGATTGCACGAAGTGGTAGGCTCAATGGAGAGCGCAATAGGATTTCCGCTTTGGAGGTTTTTTCCTGTTAGCCGGGATGCCTGATACGAAGCCACCACCCGCACAATATTCCAACTGTCTCTTATACACATCTGACGCTGAA
>JBKDSL010000070.1:0-4688 GCA_046340555.1 Bacteroidota bacterium | reverse complement strand
GTGCCCAAGCAGGCCTTTACATGGTTTACGTGAAGGATCCTAAAGGCACCATCTCGGTGAACAAGGTGGGATTGGAGTAATCCTAGAAACCTATTGAAATGAGAAAGGCTCTGCGAAAGCAGGGCCTTTTTTATTGACGATGAACCCCGCAGTGTGCGCAGCTCTACTGCAGGGGGACTATTAAACCCCGCAGTGTGCGCAGCTCTACTGCAGGGGACGATTGATTTTATCAGTAACAGTAACGAATCCGCGCCAATCAGCGTTCAGTTGACAAGATACCAGTGTCAAGTGATTATTGACCGATGCCCCTCCGACTTTCCAACAGGAAACTGTTTAGTAAAAACAGCACAAACTCGTTATCAATAAGATTCGCTTAACGGCAATCACGAGTTATTAACATTTAATAAAAGTTAGATAAATCCTATTTGCACTTTTTAATAGCCGTAATTACATTTGATAATGATATAGTGATGAAATTCTAAACCATAAAATTGAAATCCATATCCCAATGCAATGAAACAACTAAACGATTTCAGTTATTGAATTCACGATTAAATCCAATTATAAAAACTGATTAAAAAAAATTAATTGACTGAATAACAAATAATTAAAAAATTTACAGAAATAACACTTGACACAGATTAATTTTTTGTTGCAAATTGCCTAGAATAGAAAATTAACTACGCAACCGTTTCCCGTCTAACCTAATTTTTAACCCATTCACCATCTAACCCCATGAAACAAAAACTTACTCTGAATCTGTGTGCGATTTTGTTCGCATGCTTGTTTATTTTCACGGGTACCTCTTCGTTTGCGCAAGAGGCATCCAAGCAAAACGACCCTTTGAAAACTTACATGCTTAAGCGACCCAACTCGCCAGCTGTAAAACTCCTTCAAGCCAACCCGAACAAAGTTGAATTGGCTAAAGCGGTAAAAGTCGAAATGATCTTGGAAAACCCAGGTGGTTATCCTGAATTTTCTGCAGTAGATTTAGATCGCATGAGGAACGAAATGACCATCAAAAACCAAGAATTGAAATTGGTGAATGAAATGATGGAGCAAGGCGCTACCTACGACCAAGCCAAGTCTCGTGCACAGCAGCAATCCAAATCGAATGGCAAATCCTCCAACCAAGAGGTTCCTGCCATGATGGTTGCTCCCCAGTAAAAGAAACACGGTACCATTTATTAAACGATAAACAATGCCCGTAATGGCATTGGCCTGCAATGTTTCGTTCAATTCAAACGAATTATTGAAATGATGGAACGCTGATAGAAATGAATTCATAAAACAATATAAACAACCCCTAACCTTAATTACTAAACAATGAAAACAATCACTACCAAAATCCGTACAGCCATATCTTGGCTTGTATGTATTGCGTTTGTGTTTGTTGCGGCTACACAGGTATCTGCCCAACCCGTTTGTACTAACGTTGTGAACAACAACGGAAACGGTAAGGTAACCTTTAACTTCCGCAACAACAACTCTTATGCGGTAATCATCACCGACATCTCGAGTGTGTGTTCGAGCACATTGCTGACCGCCACAGAGGCTTGGTACCGTACTACGCCTCTTGCGTTCGGTTCAGCTGCCGCATTTCCGGCCTTGAACGCCACCAACTGGACTCAGTTTGGATCGGCTACCATTTCCGGTGTTGCCAGTGGAACCACCACGGCAGGACAGTCATTCTTTAACGGAGGACTGAACTTGTTGGTACCGGCAGGAGCCACTTACGGTATCGCCATTAATGCGGCGAGTGCATCCGTACTAACTACTGGAAACCTTCGCTACTCAACACTTACCTCCGGCGTAACTTACACCACTTCTTCCAATGGTTGCGACATCATTAACGGAGGTCCTTCCACCGCCGGTGCAAGTGCAGCGGGATCCTCAAGACAAAGTGCGGCAACTTTTACATTTTATCCTCGTGGTTTCATTGGATGCGTAACTTTTATTCCCGCCATTCCTTGCTCCGGACAACCGAACCCAGGTACAATCTCTGCACCTCCTTCTATTTGTCCGAACACCAACTTTACCATTTCCGCCACAGGTCTTACTGCTGGCACAGGTGTAACCTATACTTGGCAATCAGCTCCAACATGCAGTGGACCATGGACCAATATCTCTGGTGCTACAGCTGCTTCATTAACCACCACTATTTCAGCTGCCACTTCTTTCCGAGTAGTAACATCCTGCTCAAACAGTGGACAAAGCAACACCAGTAACTGCGTATCAGTTGCCGTCAACTCCTTCTTGGGTTGTTATTGTGCATCTAACGCCACCTCTACTGCGGACGAAGAAATCAGCAATGTTACCTTAGGTACGCTCAACAATTCCTCTTCTTGCGGAACATTGGCTCCTGGACCAGGATCCATAGCGTTTCAATACTCAAATTACACCACTTCTGTGACCCCACCCAACTTGGCACAGGGAACGATTGTTTCCGCATCAGTGACTATGACCTCTTGTGGTGGTAGCTATGGCAACAAGTCAAGGATGTGGATTGACTTCAACCAAAGCGGTACATACGATGCCAGCGAATTGGTATTGGACGGCCCTCTCACTACGGGTAACCACACGGCCACGGCCACGGTTTCCATTCCCGCAAACGCCTTGCCCGGCTTAACTGGAATGCGCGTTGTGAATGTAGAGTCGTCCACCGTAAACGCTTGCGGAACCTATCTTTGGGGAGAGACCGAGGATTACCAAGTTAACATCATCGCCGGTAATGCATGCTCAGGTATTCCAAACCCAGGTAACACCATTACCTCACTGAGCACGATTTGCACAGGATCTTCAGTTTCCTTGTCTCTACAAAACACCCCAACCACTACCGGTAATACCTATCAATGGCAGTCTGGTCCTACCTCATCCGGTCCGTGGACCAACTTCGGTACCGACCAGCCTGTGGCATCCGCATCACCCACCACTGCTACGTGGTATCAGTGCGTTGTTACATGTAGCGGTCAATCGGGAACTTCAACTCCGGTGCAAGTGAACATCAATCCACCCTATGTGTGTTATTGCGCATCTTCTGCCACACAGACATTCGATGAGGAAATCTTCAATGTGACTTTCGGGACTTTGAACAACTCCTCCATTTGTGGAGTTGCTGCACCTGGCCCAGGATCTATTGCTGGTCGATATGGAAACTACACAACATCCGTACCAGCACCCATCATATTCCAAGGCGGTACCGTTCCTTTGTCGTTGAGGCTCGGTTATTGCGGAACATTTGCATACAGTAACAGTGCCAAGGTTTATATCGATTACAACCGCGATGGTGATTTCTTAGATGCCAATGAATTGGTTTACACCAAGCCATTCGGTACTGTAACACTTCCTTCACAAGTATTCACCAGCAACATTACCGTTCCAATCACGGCGGGCACTGGTTTGACTGGTTTGCGTGTAGTGTTTGTAGAGTCTTCTGTTGTGAATCCCTGCGGAACATTCTCTTACGGTGAAACCGAAGATTACTTGATCGACCTTCAAGCTCCACCACAGTGTAACGGAACTCCTAGCCCAGGCAATACTTTAGCCAGCGTTCCAACCGTTTGTTCAAACACAACCACCAACTTCACCTTGAGTTTCTCGAACCCAGTGGTTGACTTCGGCAATACCTTCTCTTGGCAGTCGGCCCCATCATCCAACGGTCCTTGGACCAACTTGGGTGCCGGTGGAACGTGTAACTACATTTTCCGCTTGACCGACACCTTTGGTGACGGATGGAACGGTGCCCAAATGCAGGTGCGTCAAGGCACTTCGGTGGTAACAACCTTGGGTTCCACCTTCACTACCGGTACAACCATTGATGTTCCCGTATCACTGAGTTCCAGCACCAGTTATAACTTGTTCTGGTCGGTGCAAGGTTCTTGGCCAGACGAGGTAGGTGTTCAAATCCTGAACGAAGTTGGTACTGTTATTTACACTTATACAGCACAGCCAACCAACTGGCCTAACTTTTTGAACACCCAGCTTCATGCTTGGACAACCGGAGCTTGTGGTGGAGCCGTGCAAGGACCTACTTTCGCTACAACCACCAACGTACCAACTTGGTATCGTGTTGAGATGACCTGCACTAACAGCGGTTTGTCAGCTTTCTCCACTCCTGTCTTCATCGGTACTGAGTTGTGCTACTGCGTGAGCGCTGCCACTTCCGCAGCTGACGATGAGATCTTCAACGTATCCATTGGCTCTTTAAACAATAGCTCCACTTGTTCATCTGTTGCTCCTGGATTTGGATCCATCCAAAACCGCTACAGCAACTATGCCGGTTTCACCAACGTCCCAGATTTGGGTCAAGGCACCAGCGTTCCCTTCAGCGTTACTGTGGGTCAGTGCGGTGGTTTTGCCTACTCTGGATATGTCCGCATTTTCCTTGACGGAAACATTGATGGTGATTTCGCCGATGCAGGTGAATTGATTTATACTAGCCCATTAACCACCTTCCAAGTGGCCGGTACCACCCTTTCAGGCAACGTCATTATTCCTAATTGCGCTACTTTGGGTCAGACCCGCATGCGCGTAGTAGCTGTGGAGAGTACCTTGCCTGCCGCCACCGGTTGCGGAACCTACACTTGGGGTGAGACTGAAGATTACAATGTAAACATTGTTTACACGGCTCCAGTGCCTGCGGTAGCTTCCAACATCAACGGACCTGCAACATCTGCCTGTAACACCAC
>JBKDSL010000069.1:0-1850 GCA_046340555.1 Bacteroidota bacterium | reverse complement strand
GTAAACAACCAAGTGGAATTTACTCCTTACGCAACCTGTGTTTCAGCCGACCATATGCCAGACAGGGAATTGATAAGACTAGCATATTTAACCAGCATTTAGAATTATGGCCAACATGTTAATTGCCGACAGCGGCTCAACCAAAACCGATTGGCGCCTCCTTTTGAATGGTGGTGATATAATTTCCTTCGAGACCAAAGGGTTCAATCCACTTTTTACCGATAGGCAGTACATAGTCAACGAGATCAAATCGAATCAAGAGCTGATGGAAATGAGCAACAAAGTTGAGTCGATACGTTATTTCGGTGCAGGTTGTTCGAGTGACAACAGACGGGCTGTGGTGGTTTCGGCATTAAGTGATGTCTTCGGCGCAAAAGATATTTTAGTTGACCACGATATGATGGGATGTGCCATTGCTTTATGTCAGGGTCAGCCTGGTATTGCAAACATCATAGGAACCGGATCGAACTCCTGTTATTTCGATGGGGAAGCTAAATTGATCAGTCACCATGGCCTTGGACATATTTTGGGTGATGAAGCCAGTGGGAGTTATTTCGGCAAGAAGTTGGTCGCTTATTTCCTTTATGAATTGATGCCATCCGACTTGCGCGCCGCCTTTTTTGAAATGTTCGGTACAACCAAGGAAAGCGCATTGCAACATGTTTACCGTGAACCGTTGCCCAATGTTTTCTTGGCATCCCATGCTAAGTTTTTATCATTGCACAGGGGGCATCCATTCATAGAGGATTTGCTGTTGAAGGGCTTCCGTGAATTCGTTGAGACCAATGTGCAAAGTTATCCTGAGCACAAATCGGTTCCGATTCATTTCACCGGTTCCATTGCTTATCACTTCCGTGATGTCGTTTCAGCGGTATTGGATGAGAAAAATTTGAAAGCTGGAAACATTATCCAAAAGCCCATAACGGGACTGTGCGAATACTATCTCAAATCCTGACTCCTTTTGGGAGGAATGGATTGGGGTCTCCACCGTTGCGGATGATGTCTCGAATGATGGTCGACGAAATGGAAGCGTGCTCCGGTTTTGAAAGGAGAAATACCGTTTCGATACTTGGGTTTATCGAGTTGTTAACGATGGAAATCGATTTTTCATACTCGTAATCGGCAGCATTTCTGATTCCGCGAAGGATGTATTTAGCTTGGTGCTTTTGGCAGCAGTCTACGGTGAGACCGCTATAGGCAATCACTTCAATTCCATCCAAATCTTTGAAGGCCATCTGAACCAATGACAATCTTTTCTCTTGGTCTAACAAATATTTTTTTTCGGAATTCGTGCCAACACCAACAATTACACTATCGAAGAGCCTAGTCGCGCGCGTAACCAAGTCCACATGACCAATGGTTATCGGATCAAAGCTTCCAGGGAATAGTGCAATGCGTTGCATGGTTGTTTAGATATTGAGGATGTCGCCTAATCAGTAATTTCAAATTTACGGAAAAAACTAAATCCCACATTTCCATAGGTTCGCGAAAATTCAAAATGCGGAATCGTTTCTGTTTTTTCTTTAGCAGGATGTTCGAGTATCAAAAAGCCGTCAGGTTTCAACAGGTTTTTTGAGAAAATCAATTGGACCAAATTCTCGCGATAAGTTATGTCGAAAGGAGGATCGGCAAATATCAGATCGAATTGCAAATTGCATCCCAATAAGAATTTTGAGGAGTCGGATTTTACTGTGCGAATATTGGAGCCTTCCAGTTTTTTTGCCATGGACTCAATGAAATTCGTGCATCCTGCATGGCGGTCAACTGATAAAATGGATGGACAGCCTCTAGATGCCAACTCATAGGATATGGCACCCGTTCCTGCAAAAAGGTCTAGGCAATTGCAGTTT
>JBKDSL010000068.1:0-23333 GCA_046340555.1 Bacteroidota bacterium | reverse complement strand
CAACGAACCTTATGTTGAGTTATTCCTACTCCACCCCGCCTATAACGACTACCCAGTTGTTGGAGTGAATTGGTTACAGGCGAACGACTACTGCGCTTGGAGAACTGACCGCGTTAACGAATATATCTTGATTCGTGAAGGAATTTTGCGCGTGAACCCAGCCCAGATCAATGAAGATAATTTCAATACTGATGCCTATCTGGCAAATCAATATGAGGGTCTTGTAAAGGATCTTCTGGTTGATTACAATCCAAACCGCGATACACGTAAAGTTGTAATGGAGGACGGAATATTACTTCCCCGCTACCGCCTGCCCACTGAAGCTGAATGGGAATATGCTGCTCTTGGCCTTATTGGAAACACGGTTTATGAGCGTGTCACAGAACGCAAAATTTATCCTTGGAATGGACACGTGGTTCGTAACGCCGATGAAAAATACCGTGGCGAAATGTTGGCCAACTTCAAGCGTGGACGAGGAGATAACATGGGTACCGCAGGTTTCTTGAACGATAACGCCGACATCACCGCTCCAGCCATTTCCTATGTTCCAAATGATTTCGGATTGTACAACATGGGTGGTAACGTTGCAGAATGGGTAGCCGATGTTTACAGGCCCCTGTCACCCGAAGACAAGGACGATTTCAACCCTTACAGGGGTAACGTCTTCAAAACTCAACTTTTGGATGAGGAAGGTCAAATCTCAGAAAAAGATTCTTTGGGAAGGATTATGTATCGTGATGTGACTGAAGCAGAAAACGAAGGCCGTAGGAACTACCGCAAAGCTGACAATATCAACTTCCTCGATGGTGACGAACCTGATTATGTCCAATATAAGTTCGGAGCCACTTCCATGATTGATGATCAAGCCCGTGTTTATAAAGGCGGCTCTTGGAAAGATCGTGCTTATTGGATGTCGCCAGGTTCACGTCGCTTCCTAGATCAACGTCTATCAACAGACTATATCGGATTCCGTTGCGCCATGCATCGTGTAGGAAGCCCAGTAGGTTTCGCTCAGAAAAAAGCCAAATAAGAACAAAACACATATCAGCATCAAAGCCTCCGCCAAATCGGAGGCTTTTTTGTTTTATTTGCATTGCATGAAAACCACCTAGCGCATTTGTTACACATCTGAACACATTTCCATCATATCCATGAAAAAAACCGTTTTATACTTCATCTTGATTGCTTCTTCTTTTACCTCTTATGCACAGGGAATCGACAAACCACAATACCAAATAGTCGCAAACAGAGCCGGTGCCTATTTGGGAACCATAAACATCGAGTTGTTTCCATTGATCGCCCCACTGCATACAAACAACTTCGACAGCCTCGTAAACGATCAGTTTTTCGACAGCACAGCCTTTCACCGAGTTGTTCCTGGATTCGTTATTCAGGGAGGTGACCCGAATACAATCAGTGGTCCTGTTTCAACATGGGGGCAAGGGCAACCTTGGCAACAAAACGTACCGGCAGAGTTCAATGCGGTAAGACATGTAAGAGGCATTATAGGTGCAGCCCGAGACACTGACCCCAACAGCGCTAGCTCGCAGTTCTACATATGCGTTGCAAATGCAACTTTCTTGGACGGGAACTATACCGTATATGGTAAGGTTACCAGCGGCCTGAATATTGTTGATTCCATCGTTTCTTCGCCCAGAGACGCCAACGACGTGCCGTTGCAGAAAATTGATATGTTCGTCACTTATACAGGGGTAAACGATAGCGTGCCAATTGCACCGACGTTAAACAGCCCGGCTGACGGAGCAAACGGTGTGTTGAATACCCAGCAATTCACATTTGGCAATGTACCAGGAGCTGTGCTTTACACTTTGCAATTAAGCACTGACCCTAATTTCTCATCCATTACACATAGCGTAAACACAGGAGGAACATCAGCCATTGTAAGCAACCTCATGGGCTCAACCAATTACCATTGGAGGGTAATCGCCAACAATGGTGGTCATGAAAGCAATCCCTCTTCATCAAGAACTTTTAATTCGGCAACCGCTGCCGCAAGTTTGATTTTCCCTGCCGACTCATCTCAAGGAATAAACACCAATCCGATTTTCCAATGGTCATCCGTAACTAACGCATCATCATACACCTTGCAAGTGAGCACATCTGCAACCTTCACAACCCAAACAATGGTTTACAACACGGCGGGTATTACATCAACATCACAACAAGTAAGCGGCCTAAATCCCAATACACTTTATTATTGGAGAGTTCGAACCGCCAATGGCACTGAGCAGGGATTTTATTCACCGAAGTTCGTGTTCAACACAGGCACTTCCACGGGCATTGAGGATACGGCCTTGCCATTTCAAATTCTTCAGCTTTATCCAAACCCTACAAACGACCATTTGTTTCTAAACGTAACTGGCCAAAGTCAAACATCCCTGTTGTTAACCATTAAAGACATTACAGGCAAACCGGTCTTTTCGAACAACATTGATATTGATAATCAGCAACACGTAATTGATTTGAAAAACCTGCTTCAAGGAATTTACATACTTGAATTACAATCCGCAAATGGAAGCATGAACAGGAGAGTTGTGAAGCTTTGATCAGCGCTCAACGATTAAGATAAAACCAAAAGCAAAAGACTCAAACCAGCATGGAAGCATTGCAGCGGATTTATGAAGCTTACAAATCAGGAGCAGGTATTTGCACTGATACTAGAAAAATAACCGAAGGGTGTGTTTTCTTTTCCTTAAGAGGCGACAACTTCAATGGAAATCTTTTCGCACAGCAGGCATTGGATGCAGGCGCCTCCTTGGCTGTAGTGGATGATGATACAATCCCGGAAAACGACAGGTTTGTTCAAGTACAAAATGTGCTTGCTTGTTTACAAGAGCTGGCGCTACATCACCGAAAAAACCTGAATATCCCGGTAATCGGCATAACAGGCAGTAATGGCAAAACAACAACAAAGGAATTGGTGAGTCGTGTGCTTTCAAAAAAATACAGAACCTATCACACACAAGGCAACCTCAATAATCACATTGGAGTTCCACTTACCTTGTTGTCCATACCGAAAGAAACCGAGCTGGCCGTTGTGGAAATGGGTGCCAACCATCGGCATGAAATCGGATTTCTATGCTCTATCGCTTTGCCTACGCACGTGCTTATCACCAACGTAGGTAAGGCCCACTTGGAAGGTTTTGGCGGCTTCGAAGGTGTTAAACTCGGAAAAGGTGAAATGTACACGTTCGCCAAAAGCTATGGAGCGCTCGTTTTCTTAAACTCCGACAATCCTCACTTGGTAACCATGTTGGGGAATCATGATCGTGTGTTCACTTATGGCTCATCTGCGGAATCAACACTGCAGGGAATTGCTATTCCAAACACACAATACGCATCTGTCAAATGGATGTCTGACAAGAAAGATAACTGGAACCACATACAATCCAATATCACAGGTCATTACAACTGTGAGAATATTTTGTCGGCTGTGGCGATAGGCACACAATTCGGTGTAGCGGACTCAGATATTATTTCGGCAATTGAATCCTATACTCCCGATAACCAGAGGTCTCAGGAACTTTCATTCGGGGAAACAAAGGTTATACTCGATGCCTACAATGCCAACCCAACCAGCATGGAGGCGGCTATTTTAAATTTCCAGAACAGCTTTACCGGAAAGAAAATGATTTTTCTTGGCGACATGCTTGAGCTGGGTGAAGAATCACCTGTAGAGCATTCCAGGATTTTAGAACTTGCTTACAAGACCGGTTGCGAGAAAATAATCCTAGTCGGTCCAAGATTCACAACCGCTGCGCAAAGCAGCCATGAACCTGGTGTTGTTTGTTTGGAAAACTCAACTCAAGCAGCAGAGTGGATAAATGCAAATCGACAAGTCAATTGCACAGTGCTGATCAAAGGATCACGTGGCTCTAAGATGGAAAAGGTTTTGGAAGGCCTGAAATAATTGTTTCAGGAGCGCTTGGAGCCAAAAAACTTGAAAGGATTCCACGATACCGTTTGTTCCTCTTCATAATAACCATAACCACCATAGCCGTAACCATAGCCACCGTATCCATAACCATAACGTTGGCCTAAGCGGGAATCATTCAAGAGCAAACAAAGATTGTTTATTTTTCCCAACTCCACCATTTCATTAAGTGAGCGTATGTACTCCTTTTTGGAGTAGTTTTCGCGTACCACGTAAATATTCAAGTGGGAATAGTTCTTTATCAGAAATGCATCTGAAACGATTCCCAAAGGTGGAGTATCGATAATGATATAATCATAGGTCTTGCCAAGCTCATCCAACAATTGACCTAATGCTGGTTTGGCAAGCAATTCTGCGGGGTTTGGCGGAACAGGACCAGCTGGAATGACGTCAAGGTTGTGCACTCCGGAAGGTTTGATTAGGTCGGCAAGCTTGCCAACACCAACCAAATAACTAACAACGCCGGCGTCATTGCTCAAATTGAAATCCTGGAATATTTTTGGCTTACGCAAATCCATTCCTAGAATTATAACCTTATGGTCCTGCATAGCCAAGATAGATGCCAGATTCATCGTAATAAACGATTTGCCCTCTCCTCCTACCGAGCTCGAAATCATGATAACCTTGTTCTTGCTTTCTGAACCGAAATACTGAAGATTTGTTCTAACAGAACGGAAAGCTTCGGCAACACGTGATTTGGGACTGTTATTGACAATGAGGTTGTCGCTTTTATTCACGTGCCCGATGACTCCTACCACAGGAATATCCGTCATAGACACCAACTCATCCCTACTGGATACGGTGGTTTGGAAAATACGGATGGCGATGATAACAACCAGAGGAATAAGAATGGCACCTAGTAATGCCAAAGCAAGAACTAGCTTTTTATTAGGCTCAACTGGCTCATCGGCAATCACAGCGTTATCCAGCACCTTATTGTCGGAAATTGCTGATGCCTTGGCAATGGCCGTTTCAGCTTTCTTCTGCAACAGATAAATATAAATATTCTGATTCACCTCAAAGCGCCGCTGAATGGCAAGTAGTTGCCTTTCAATCTCCGGCATTTTACGAATCTTACCCTCGTATTCGCTTAGTTCAGCATTCAGGGATGAGTTGGAAGCCTGAATGTTTTTCTTGATGGATTTTATATTCTCTATCAAAGACGCACGCGTATCCTTTATTTGTTGGTCGATGACAGCTACTGCTGGTGTCTTGCCCTTAACTCCGTAAGACAAACTCTTACGCTTAGACTGCAACTCCTGGTACTTAGTTATCAACTCAATCAATAACGGGTCTGGAATGCCTAATGACGAAGGAGCCATCTCCGTGATATCGGCACTGGAGGAAACGTATTGGAGAATGTTATCCAATGACTTGAGGGTAATCTCCGTTTTCACCTTTTCCATATCAACGGCATTCAAACGCTCCAAAAAGGCCTTGCTCTCCTCATTCAGATTTACCGTTTGATTGCGTTCTTTGAATTGTTGCAATTCCACTTCAACATCGCCAACCGCCTTACTGGTTTGATCCAATTGCTGGTCTACGAAATCCAAAGTCAATGACGCTACTGAAGTCTTATCTTGCACATCTCGCTTGATGTAAACTTCGCAAAGCTTGTTCAATACATCGGCGGCTCGCTCCGGAATCTCATCGCGGAAAGAGAGCTCCAATATGGTTGCATCTTTGTCTGGTGTCTCAATTTTCAGCCTACTCACCATGTCGGAAATCTGCCTACTCTCGTCATGAATGGTGAATTCGTAGTCGGCATACTCCTGCTTTCTTTCGAAATCAGGCATCGAATCAATACGGAGTTTGAAATACTCAGAGGTAAATGTCTGGCCATACTTGGCATCTTGTGAAAAATCAAAACGCTTACCCGAATTATCCGTAGCAGAAACAGAAACCTTGAATTTGTTATCGTTGATATAAGAAAGGGAGAAAGGCACATCACGCAACCATAAAGGCATTGCTACGGCAGTGTCAACTCTTACAACAAAAGGATGTTTTAGATAACGAGGTATGTGAGGAAATACGGAAGTGTTAGCGTAGCTGACTCCAATACCCAACTCAGATATTGTTTGCTTCATAACGCTTCGTGAACCCAAGATGCCTTTTTCAGTAGCCACGTTTGCTTGCTCACCGAACAAATCACCCGCAATGAAATCCTCCATTTTAATAGAGGGTTTGCCCGACTCTTCAATAAGCACACTTGCTCCGGATTCATAAACCGGTAAGGTGGTTTTCAAATAAACATAAGCCAAGGAGATAAATACAACGATTGATGCAACAAACCACCATCGGCTTGCACGAATCTCATCGGCAAGACCGGACAGGTCTATATCATCCGTGTTTGGATTGTTTCCCTTCTGTTTATTGGTCATGTTCAATTGGTCTCACGCAAAATGAGTGATGAAATCAAAGTGAGAGTGGCCAAAATTGAGGTCACCACTGCTACTGTCGGACTAATGGTTGCTCCACCGCGCCTACGGATTGGTTGCACATAAACAACGTCATCGGGATAAAGCCATGCTACTTCGGCGTTCAATGGCTGCTTGGTGGTAAGGTCTACAATAAGTTCCTTATATCCGCCATCCACTTGGCGTATAATCTTTACTGTTTTGCGATTGCCGAAATAGGTAAGGTCGCCTGCCATGCCAATTCCTTCCAGAAGCGACATCTTTTCGTTGGGTATGTAGTACAATCCAGGCTTATTCACTTCCCCGAGTATGGTGACTTTGAAGCTGAGTTTTTTCATTATCACAACAGGGGCATCCATGAATGATTTGTATTTGTCAGTAACCGCCTCACGGGCCTCCGCCATGGAAAGACCTCCAACGGCAATCTTACCCGCCAAGGGCACTTCAATGTTCCCCTGTGGGTCAACAAGAATTCCTTTCTCGTAGGAGCTTCTATTGTCAACAAACTGGCGATCGTTCGTGGCCGCAACACCTGGAAACGCTTCGGGATTTTCAGTGTACACCTGTATGGTGAGGATATCCCCAGGCACAACTTTCAGGGTGAATTCAGGGCTTTTGCCAGACGCTGACCCTGCGTCATCCTGCATGTAAGTGAATTTCTTCAAAGAGATGCACGAAGGCAATGCAATCACTGCAAGCAACAGGAAAATGTATTTGAGTTTGTGGTTCATCATAAAGTTGACGGGTTGTTTACTGCAACAATCCCCGTGCAATCACGATTTTCTGGATTTCAGAAGTGCCTTCGTATATCTGCGTGATTTTGGCGTCGCGCATCAGACGCTCCACATGGAATTCCTTGACGTAGCCATATCCACCGTGCACTTGCACAGCCTCAATGGTGGTGTCCATGGCAACTTTGGATGCATACAACTTGGCAATGGAACTGGCTTGAGCATAGTCTGCTCCTTGGTCCTTGAGCCAAGCAGCCTTCAAACAAAGCAACCTTGCGGCCTCAATCTCGGTGGCCATATCAGCCAGTTTGAATTGTATTGCTTGGTGATGGCTGATTTCCTTTCCAAAAGCTTTGCGTTCTTTAGAATATTTGAGTGCCAATTCGAAAGCCCCCGATGCGATTCCGAGAGCCTGTGCTGCGATTCCGATTCGACCACCAGTAAGGGTTTTCATAGCGAACTTAAATCCGAATCCGTCTTCACCAATACGGTTCGCCTTAGGAACTTTCACATCCGTAAACATGAGAGAATGCGTATCAGAACCACGTATTCCCAATTTATTTTCTTTTGGACCGATTGAGAAACCAGGCATGTCTTTTTCCACAATCAGACAGTTGATGCCTCTATGACCTTTGGCCACATCCGTTTGCGCCATCACCAAGTAAACACTTGCGCTGCTACCATTGGTAATCCAATTCTTGGTTCCGTTGAGCAGGTAATGGTCGCCCATATCAATAGCAGTAGTGCGCTGCGAGGTGGCATCTGAACCTGCTTCAGGCTCAGACAAACAAAAAGCACCGATGATTTCGCCTTTGGCCAAAGGAACAAGGTATTTTTGCTTTTGCTCTTCGTTTCCGAAGGATTCCAAGCCCCAACATACCAACGAGTTGTTAACTGACATGACCACGGATGCAGATGCGTCTACTTTGGAAATCTCCTCCATAGCAAGAACATACGAAACCGTATCCAATCCAGCGCCGCCGTATTTGGGATCCACCATCATTCCCAAGAAACCAAGCTCACCTAGTTTCTTGATTTGTTCGGCTGGAAATTTTTGGAGTTCATCGCGCTCTATTACGCCGGGCAACAATTCATGTTGTGCAAAATCTCGTGCAGCCTGCTGTACCTGCAACTGCTCTTCCGTCAATTCAAAATGCATAAAATAATCGGTTTTGAGGTTGTAAATTTAGTTTTTTTAGACACTATCTTGTCGAACAAAACCAAAGATTTACTAGATTGTTTAACATTGCTCGAAAAGTTAATCAAATACACCCACCAAACTCTTTTATGTCAGATAATCAGTTGATTGCAGGAATAATGTCGGGCACTTCGCTAGACGGTTTGGACGTAGCTTTTTGTCGATTCGCACAATCAGGTTCAAATATCACATTTTCCTTGGAGCATGCTGAAACCGTTTCATACGACGCTGATTGGAAACAGAAGCTGCGAGAGGCCTATGATTTGGATGGTGCCAGCCTGATAAGTTTACACGCGGAGTTCGGTCGATACATTGGACATCAATTGAATCGGATCGAAGAACAGGTCGGCCTTTCCGCAACATTGATATCATCCCATGGGCACACGGTTTTCCACCGACCCGACAAAGGATTCACTTTTCAAATGGGCTCAGGAGCTTCTATTGCTGCTACTACCGGAATTGATACCGTATGTGATTTCCGTACCACGGATGTGGCTCTGAGTGGACAGGGTGCTCCACTGGTACCTATTGGCGACCGCCTACTTTTTGGTGGGCATCGCTTCTGTTTGAACCTTGGCGGGATAGCCAATATCTCATACGAGCAGGGAGATGATGTATTGGCATTCGATATTTGTCCCACCAACATGGCTTTGAATCTTTTGGCATCCGAGGCCGGAATGGAATTCGATGTTGATGGCAGAATGGCTATGGAGGGAGTTGTGAATGATAATCTCTTAAATAACCTGAGAGAACTGAACATGTACAAGAAAACCGGTCCGGTCTCCTTTGGTCGCGAATCCTTTGACGCCGAATTCAAGCCGTTGATTTCAGATAAAAGCATCCCTTTGAATGACCGTATGCGAACCGTATGCGACCATGTTGCAGAGCGTATTGCCGCTGTATTGTTTAAAGCGCCCGGAACAACCATGCTGACCACCGGCGGCGGTGCATTTAACAGCTACCTGGTGGAAGCTATTGAAGATCAAGTTTCCAATCATGGCATTCATGTTGTGGTCCCTGATCCGAGCATCGTTTCCTTCAAAGAAGCACTCATTTTCGCTCTGCTGGGATGGCTGCGCATGCGTGAGGAGGTAAATACATTCGCATCTGTTACAGGCGCCACGAACAATTCCATCGGCGGTTGTGTTTATCTTGGCGCATGATGCTTACAACATCACTACTTTCGCGTCCCTTTAATGAATCAAGTACCTAACCAAACTCAGACATGTTCGATATCAACTTCAGCCAATTTCCAGAGCTAAAAACCGAAAGGTTGATTTTGCGTCGCATGACAGAATCCGACGCCGAAGAAGTGTTCAGGATGAGGCGCGACGAAAACCTCATGCAGTTTGTTCAACGTCCGGTTGCCAAAACATTGGATGATGCCATAGAACTCATCCAGATGGTGGATCGTGGAATCCAATCAAACCAAAGCATTAACTGGGGTATCACCCTGAAAGAGGAAAATAAAGTGATAGGTGTTGCAGGTATCGTTAGGACAACCCCGGAACATCAACGAGCCGAAATCGGATACTTGCTTGCCGGCGAACATCAAAAGAAGGGAATCATAAGTGAAGCGCTCAAGGAAATACTTGCGTATGGTTTTTTAAACCTGAAATTGCATCTTATTGAAGCGGTTACCGACCCGCGAAACACTGCTTCCATTTCCGTTCTGAAAAAACTGGGATTCACCATGGATGGGCATTTCCGCGAGAACACCCTCCATGAGGGTCAGTTCTGGGACTCCATGCATTTTTCACTTTTGGCAAGGGATTACAAAGGTTAGTCCAAAGGATTTTCGCGCGATTGGTACAACTGCCTATCTTTGCGGAAATTAGCCCGTGTATGTTGGAGAAACTGAAAAAATTCGAGGAGCAACGCCCACAAATCGTATTTGAGTGGAAAGACCGTGAAACAGAAGCCGAAGGTTGGCTCGTGATCAACTCGCTACGCGGCGGTGCTGCCGGAGGGGGAACAAGAATGCGCAAAGGGCTTGACCGCCATGAGGTAACCTCGCTAGCCAAAACCATGGAGGTGAAATTTTCGGTTGCAGGACCACAGATTGGAGGCGCCAAATCCGGAATCAACTTCGATCCGGCAGATCCGCGCAAAGAAGGAGTTCTTAGAAGATGGTTCAAGGCAGTCCACCCGATTCTCAAACACTATTACGGTACAGGTGGCGACTTAAATGTTGATGAGATTCATGACGTGATTGCTATCACCTCGGACAACGGCTTGCTTCACCCCCAAGAAGGTGTAGTGAATGGCCACTTGGGCAGCGATGAAAAAACCCGTCACGAAAAAATTCTCCGCTTGCGTATGGGGGTGGTTCTTCCAGTTACTACTACAGGACTGCGCGTTCCAGTAGACAAAAACTATACGGTGGCCGACATGATCACCGGATTTGGTGTTGCCGAATCCATCCGGCACTTCCATGAGCTTTCAGGCAAACCATTAAAGGGAAAGAAAACCATTATCCAAGGCTGGGGCAATGTGGGTGCGGCCGCGGGTTTTTACTTGTCGAAATGTGGCGCCTCCATCATAGGCATTATTGATCGCGATGGCGGCATCCTGAATCCAGATGGCTTTACCCACGCAGAAATATGCAGGTTGTTCGGAGATCGAAACGGCAACAAACTGGTTACACCAGACATGATGCCCTTCGAAGAGATAAACCAAAAGATATGGAATTGCGGCGCTCAAATTTTCGTGCCCGCCGCCGCATCCAGGCTGGTAACAAAAGAACAATTGGATAGCATGGCGGCTGCAGGACTTGAAACGATATCCTGTGGCGCAAATGTTCCTTTTGCAGACCAACAAATTTTCTTCGGTCCTACTGCTGCAGAAGCGGATTCAAAGGTCTCAGTGATTCCGGATTTCATTTCAAACTGTGGCATGGCCCGTGTTTTTGCATATCTGATCACCGAAGACGGTGATGTTACCGACCAATCCATTTTCGAAGACGTATCCTACATCATCCGGGATTCCATAGAAGAAGTGAAATCGAAAAACAGCATGATGACCGGCATATCGGCAACAGCCTTGTCTATTGCACTCGATAAATTGAAAAACTAATGGATCCATCTCAATGGACATTTCTTGACAATACTTTAGCCGGCAACACCGTCGAAAACTATCTTTGGTTCATCGGCATCCTACTGGCAGGGTTGATTTTCAAAAAAGCCCTGTCAAAACTTTTCTCCGTTTCCCTTTTCAGTCTTTTCAAAAAGGTTTCCGGATCAGCCACAGCGAACGAGTTCCATGAATTATTGAAAAAACCTTTTTCCCTACTCATGATGCTGATAGTAGGGTATTGCGCCTTCATTCAACTAGACATGCCTTGGGGTGTAGTTAAACCAGGTAGCCGCTGGGAGATTTTGGAGCGTGTGCTGAACGTCACATTCAAAATATCCCTGGTTGCCTCCATCACTTGGATTTTTTTGCGCGTGGTTGATTTCTTCGCTTTGATTCTGAGTTACCGAGCAGCGAAAACAGAATCTAGGCTGGATGACCAGCTCGTTCCGTTTTTCAGGGATG
The DNA here is from genome assembly GCA_046340555.1 of Bacteroidota bacterium. Classification (GTDB taxonomy): domain Bacteria; phylum Bacteroidota; class Bacteroidia; order AKYH767-A; family OLB10; genus JALRAP01. The sequence goes on along the minus strand of JBKDSL010000068.1, from coordinate 11,495 downwards.
GATTGAAAATAATCGTAGTCACATTCAGCGTATTCTTCACGCTTGCATCTGTTTTCAATGTGAATGTGGTGACCTTGGTTGGTGGCTTGGGAATCGGTGGTTTAGCTGTAGCACTTGCTGCCAAAGAGACCTTAGAGAATCTGCTTGGCTCTTTCACCATATTCTTGGACAAACCCTTCACAGTTGGCGACCAAATCAAAATAGGGACAGTTAGCGGACATGTTGAGTCGATTGGCCTAAGAAGCACCCGGGTACGTACCTTGGAGAAAAGCATTGTTTCCGTTCCCAATAAAAAAATGGTTGACGCCGAATTGGAAAATATAACAGATCGTGCTTTGTGGCGAGTTAGATTCGTTATCGGCCTGAACTATGCGATTGATGCATCAAAGTTAGAATCCATTTTATCTGATATGCGCGACAATTTGAAATCCAATCCGATGCTGGATGAAAATCCTTTGGTTCGTTTCGAGCATTTTGGAAGCAGCTCTTTGGATGTTTTGGTGAGCTATATGGTGAAGACCAATGATTATGAAGTAATGATTGTGGAGCGCGAGAAAATCAACTTCGAAATCATGCGAATTGTGAAAGCCGGAGGTGGCGATTTCGCATTCCCGTCTACAAGTGTTTATATACAGCAAGATTACCGAAACGCATGAGCCAATACAATCAAATCAGAGCCATGTTGGCCATCACACGTGCCAGCCTTAGGTCCATAACAAGAAGCCCCTCAGCAGTGGTGTTCACCCTGCTGTTTCCCTTGATTTTCATCCTGGTTTTCGGCTTTATCGGTGGCAGGGAGATTTCCATCAAAGTAGGTGTGCTTTCTACTACCGATCGCGAAAATCAGATGTTTGAAGATGTAAAGTCTTTGCCTGGTGTGGAGTTGGTTGAAGATGATGACAACAAGTTGCTGGAACTAGCCGCCAAAGGACGCTTGGATGCCATTGTGAACATTAAAGTCAATCCCGACACTGTGGGATCGGCCTATATTTTGGAGGTCAAGCCCTCTACAGCAAGTCCTGAAAAAGGGAAACTGTTTTTATCCCTTACCGAGAACCTCATCTATCGGATCAACATGGGTGAAATCCCACAAAACCAAACCAAAGCTGAATTGCGCCAAGGGGAAGTTTCGGGCAGAAAATTCTCCATGATTGACTTCATTCTTCCTGGACAACTTGGATTCTCCATCTTAAGCACCGGAGTGTTCGGAACCGCATTTGTGTTTTTCAATTTGAGGCAAACATTGGTTATCAAACGTTTTTTTGCAACACCCATTAAAAAGCCCTTTATCATTCTTGGGGAGGCGCTAAGCAGAATGGTGTTTTCCCTTACCGGTGCCCTATTCATCATCTTGGTAGGCTATTGGTTTTTCGGATTTACTCTGGTTCATGGAGCTATGACTGCACTATATATGATGCTACTCTCGGCTTTAGGGTTAATCGTATTCATGGGGTTTGGGTTTGTGATTTCAGGGTTGGCTCGAAACGAATCCATGATCCCACCGCTAGCGAACTTGATCACCTTACCACAATTTCTATTGTCAGGCACATTTTTCCCGATCGACTCCTTTCCTACCTGGTTGCAACCGATTTGCAAGTTCCTGCCATTGACGTACCTGAATGAAGCCCTACGGCTGATTGCATTCGAAGGGGCTGGAATACAGGACATCTGGTGGAACCTTTTAGTCATATTGGGGTGGGGTGTTATCGTTTATTCATTGGCTGTCAGGTTCTTCCGATGGGAGTAAATCCATTAAGTTCGCGATTAACTTCAGAATACTTTGTTTGTTTTCTATGTACTATTTCACCATTATCGTATCTAAATTTGTATTCGTTAAACCACTTCAAAAAATAAAACCATGTTCATTTATGTAATTATTATCTTTTTCATGCTGGCGGGTTGGCTTGTGAGCGCCCGCTTGAAAAGCAAATTCAAAAAATACGCTGAAACTACCATCGGTTCAGGATTATCTGGCCAGGAGATTGCAGAAAAAATGCTTCGCGACCATGGCATCAACGACGTACGAATCATCTCCGTTGAAGGCCAACTCACCGACCATTACAATCCTTTGGATAAAACGGTCAACTTAAGTCATGAAGTTTACTATGGACGTTCAGCCGCCTCTGCAGCCGTATCAGCGCACGAGGTAGGCCACGCAATACAACATGCCACGGCTTATAGCTGGTTGCAATTTCGCTCGGCCATGGTGCCTATTGTGAGCTTCGGCTCCAAGTGGGTACAGTGGGTTTTATTGGCAGGAGTTTTACTAATGAACTCATTTCCTCAGTTACTCTTGATCGGTATCGTAATGTTTGGCTTAATCACTTTGTTCAGCTTTATCACGCTTCCAGTGGAGTTCGATGCAAGCAATAGGGCTATGGTTTGGTTGGAGTCGAGCCGCGCTGCAAATACCGGTGAACTTACCATGGCAAAAGATGCATTGAAATGGGCTGCCATGACCTACGTGGTTGCAGCCTTGTCTGCCCTAGCTACTTTACTTTATTACATTATGATTTACCTTGGCCGACGCAACTAATCGCGAAAGCCTGATGACATAAAACAAAAAAGCCCTCCGGGATGGAGGGCTTTTTTGTTGCGAAACCTGAATAGTACAAGTGTTTCAAACTCATGAATGTTTAATTGTGCCCAAAGCATCGATAATTATAAAATCAAATTTCGGCCACATGACCTATGTATGCAAAGTTGATGTATACTGCAGGCCATCAAGAGATGTGGTAATAAATTTTGCTAAAAATATTTTAGCTTCATGCCACTTCCACCAATAGCCATATAATGTTCTTTGATCAAGGTTTATGTCTTTAATTTGTATTTATTGCTTGAGTAGGATTTAAAACAATTTTTTAAAACTAAATGGTTACACAGAAACAATTGGATGTATTAAAGTCCATTGAACATAACGTTGGAATTTTTATTGATGAAAAAATGAATCTTCCAAAAGAATCTTGGCAGCCAAGTGATTTTCTGCCCGACTTCTCAGAAAGTGATTTTCCTGATACCATTAAATCTTTACAAGACAGAATGTCAAGTTTACCTGATACTGTATTGGTTTCTTTAATTGGAAATATGATTACAGAAGAGGCTCTGCCTAGCTATCAAACATATTTTAATTTATTACATGGGGTAAATGAAGAAAGGAATGTAGCGAGCACTAACCCTTGGGCCAGATGGTCAAGATTATGGACAGCAGAAGAAAATCGCCATGGTGATTTGCTAAATAAGTACTTATATTTAAGTGGTCGTGTTGATATGAATGCTGTGGAAAAAACAATCCAACAGCTATTGCACAATGGTGTCGATTTACAAACCGAAGGCGACCCATACCAAGGAATGATATATACCTCATTTCAAGAAAGAGCCACAAAAATCTCTCACGTTAATACAGGCAAATTAGCCAGTAAGTCGGGCGACACCATCTTAACAAAGATTTGCAATACGATTGCAGGTGAAGAGGCTTTACACGAAAGCGCTTATAAATTTTTCATGAGTAAGATTTTTGAAATAGATCCTAATGGCGCAATTGATGCATTCATGAAAATGATGAAAAAAAAGATTGTCATGCCGGCTAGCTTGATGGATTTAGGCACGAACAAAAATCATTATTTGAATTACTCAAAGATTACTCAAAAAATCGGTGTTTATACCAGTTTGGATTACGCTAACATTATTGATCATCTAGTTAAATTTTGGAATATCGATAAGTTACAAGAGCTAAACGACCAAGGAAAAAAAGCACAAGATTACTTATCCACTCTGGCGAATAGGTACTACCTCTTGGCTGAAAGATTACAAGAACCAGATGAAGCACAACTTGTATGGTTGAAGCGCTAAAATTCAAAATTAAGTCCTACTTTTATATATTACGGAGACCGGCCTGGTGATGGGGCATGGCTAGCATCCACCCGTTCTTGGTTATGATGATTACTTAAATCTTTTTTTACACTAAATAGTTAATCTTACATGACCCAAAAAACCTTCGCGCCACCTTTCAACCTTTGAACAATAATGAATAGGACAGTATACGCTGATGAAGATAAAAACGCCATTCGATTTTCAAGAGTGATTAAATTGGAGGCTGAGACACCCTTCACCGGATTTGGCATCAAATATGTTGCATCGGGAGAGGAGAATTATTTCATAAATAGGAAAAAGTTTACGGTAAGAAAAGGAGAATACATCATTGGAAATGATTTTACCAAGACCATCGTACAGATTGATCATAAAGATCCCGCTGAAGGTATTTGCATCGACATTTCAGCAAAAATCATTTCAGAGGTGGCGGAATACCACGACCTGAATGGAAAAGAGCTCGAAGAGTTTTTACTATCAGGGCAGTTTTTTGTAAATCGATACAATGTGAAAAACACATGCCTTGGGTATACTTTAGGTGAAATCAATAAGTTTATGAAAACTGGCACGTCAACCCTTAGCCTACTCCATAACGAACTTTTCTATAGCTTGGCGGAATCCATAGTGACCGATCAACGATTCATTTTCGACCATTTACGGAAAATGGATTTTAAAAAAAATGTCACCAATGAGGAGATATTCAGATCCCTGCTTGCAGCTCAAGAGTTTATAGATGAGCACATATTGGACAACTTTTCATTGGAGCAGTTATCGAAACAGGCGGGTATTTCCAAATATCATTTCATCAGGGTATTCAAGCATGTTTTCGGGGTATCACCCTATCAATACCAAAAAAGAAAAAGATTGGTTGAAGCCCGAAATTTGATCAACCAAGGCCTAACCATCCAAGAAACAGCGATCCTGCTTGGATATGCCGATGTTCCAACATTCTCGAAAGCATTCAAACAGCATTTCGGTAGGGCTCCGAGTCATTTAATAAAATAGCAATTTTTGACAACTGCTTTTTTAGTGCGGGAAATTACTTTGCATCAAAAAAGTACTATGAAAGTAATTTTATTGCTGTTTTTTACGGCATTTGTTCTCACAGATGCGGATGCACAACTCAATAGGAAGGCGCAACTTGGTGCCCTATTGGATTACGTTACCGAAAACGGAATTTCCGGGTGTAAGGTCAAAAAAGTCAAAACCGGCACCAGCGTTGCCCTTAAGTTGCGGGAAAATGACCTGATAACGAAAATCGGTGACTCCCTTTTTGAATCCAAAGAACAGTTTCTTCAACATTTTTTGCAATATACCCCGGGGACCACTATCCGACTAACAATAGTGCGCGGCAATGAAGTCTTAACACTAAAGGCAAAGGCCGTAGCGCGACCCTATGAAACCGATGATAACGCATCTGTGATTTACGATCAAGCAGATTACAAGGGCGGGCAATTACGTGTAATCATCAACAAACCTTTCAAGGAGGAAAAAATGCCGGCGATGCTATTCATACCCGGATACACCTGCAACAGTATTGATGAGTTGTCCAATGATCATCCATACAAACGTATCATTGACGCTTTTGTGGATGCAGGATATGTCACCTTGCGTATCGAAAAAAGTGGCCTGGGCGACAGCAAGGACACACCTCCATGCGAGTCCTGTGATTTATTGGATGAAGTAGAAAATTTCGAAGTGGGCCTGAATAAACTGAAGTCTTTGAATTATGTTGACACCAACAAGATCATCATTTTTGGTCACTCCATGGGCGGCATCATAGCACCAGCCATAAGTGCTAAAAACCAAGTGGCAGGTGTTATCGTGTACGGCACAGCTGCGAAATCATGGTTTGAATACCAAATAGAATTGATTCGTGTCCAAAATGCCCTTGCCGGCATGAACCCAATCGAAGTGGAAAAGTCCGTGATTGAACGCTACGATTTGAATTACCGCTACTTCGTGAAGAAGGAAAAGCTTGAGGATTTAGCCAAAGATTCCAAAGCAGACAGCATCTTGCGTGCCGATTGGGGATATGATGGAAAGGGGATGATTTATGACCGTAATGCAGAATACTGGAGGCAAATACAAGACTATCCTCATCTTGAAAATTGGAAAAACACAACGGCTAAGGTCTTGGTTCAATTCGGTGAGAGCGACTTCCAAGCCTATTCCAAATCAAACCACGAGCAGATCGTGAACACCGTGAATCATTTCAGTCCGAATAACGCCACATTGATGACGTATCCATTGACAGACCATTATTTTGCCAAATCCGGTACCATGCAAGACGCGTTTGACAAATTTGTGCAAGGAAAGATACAACAGTTATTCGATGAGTATAACCCAGAAGTAGGCTCATCGGCGGTTAAGTGGAGTAATGAAATTTTAAAATCCAAGTAGCTGTTGTCAAAACCATATGCGAATTGAATTGATTATGTTGAAAATTGAATTTATTTAAACATGTATTTTTCAACACAAATGTCACTTTTTGTATACTTGTAACAATAATGATTGGGGATCCCAGACCTACTATTAAGGGCACGTTTTTAAGTGCCTTTACAAAAAAGGATGTTATAAAAATTCAAAAATTCCAACCTCTTTAAAAACCCAGCTTATCAATTTAGAACCAATTTCAATCATGCTTTATTAATATAAAAGTCATCAACACCCCTTGCAAAAACGACATTGTAATTAAACTATCGATTACTTCTATGATAATTAAACAATGTATCATTACATCAAAACAATAAGACCCATTCATTGCCATCACATTATACCCCACTGAAATGGAACTTCAAATACGAAACCTATCAAAAACCTATTCAAATGGCGTTAAGGCGCTTGACGACGTAACGCTAACCATTCCGAGAGGAATGTTCGGATTGCTCGGTCCTAATGGCGCCGGAAAGTCAACGCTTATGCGCACAATTGCGACGCTACAGGAAGCCGATAGCGGCAGCATCCAACTAGGTGACCTAAATGTGTTAGGCAACAAAATGGAAGTTCGTCGCAGACTTGGTTATTTGCCTCAAGAATTCGGCGTTTACCCTAAAATCAGCGCCTATGATATGCTTGATCATATCGCTGTGCTCAAGGGAATCGGCACTGGTCGAAAGGCCATGATAGAAGAGCTTCTAACCAGAGTGAACCTGTGGGATGTCCGAAAAAAAGCCTTGGGAGGTTTTTCGGGTGGGATGAAACAACGCTTTGGCATTGCGCAAGCCCTAATCGGAGAGCCTCAACTAATCATTGTGGATGAACCAACTGCTGGACTTGACCCGGGCGAGCGCAATCGTTTTTACAACCTGTTGTCTGAAATCGGAGAACAAGTCATTGTTATCTTAAGTACGCATATCGTAGAGGATGTGAAAGAATTGTGCAGCCAGATGGCCATTATCGATAGAGGCAGGTTATTGTTTGCCGGTAGCCCCTTCGATGCTTTGCATGATTTGAAAAACAAGATATGGAGCAATTCCGTACCTAAAAACATGGTACCCGAACTTACCAGCCGCATGCCCGTAATATCCACACGAATGGTGGCTGGGCAACCTGTTTTGCATGTCTTTAGTAATGAATCGCCTGCTGATGGATTCAAACAAGTGGAACCAGACCTTGAAGATGTGTTTTTCACCTACATCAAGGGATTCAACAAAGCCGTAGAGGCATAAGGGAGGTAGCATGTTCTTTCATCTATTTCGATTCGAACTTCGTTATTGGTTGCGACAACCAATCGCATACATCTTCTTCCTTGTTAATGCCTTGCTCGTATTCGGTGCAACGGTAAGCGATGATATCACCATTGGAGGTGGCACAGGCAACGTATTGAAAAACGCTCCTTATGTGGTGCAGAATTATTATGCGTTCTTCTCATTGCTGAGCCTACTCATGATCACGGCTTTTCTGAACAATGCAGCAGCCCGTGATTTCAATGAAAAAACCAATCAGATTCTTTTTTCCACACCATTGCTCAAGCGGGACTTTCTATTGGCCCGTTTTTCAGGTGCGCTTGTCATCAGCATCATACCTTTCCTAGGTGTTTCTTTCGGCGTACTCGTAGGCAGCTTGATGCCTTGGGTTGATGCCGAACGAATTGGACCCGTCTATTGGCATGCGCATCTTAATGGCCTATTGGTGTTTGTTATCCCAAATCTAATTTTTGCAGGATCCATCATTTTCGGTATTGCCGCCCTCACTCGCAATACCTTGTTGTCATTCGTTGGAAGTATCTCACTGTTGGTAGGTTACAGCATATCCCAAGCGATGATAAGCGACATTGAAAACGAGGTGCGTGGTGCCTTGCTAGACCCTTTTGGGTTGCGCACCTTCTCTGTTGCAACCAAGTATTGGACGGTTGACGACCGCAACACCCTCTCCATGGGTTTTGAAGGATTATTGCTACTGAACCGCACCATATGGGTGGCCGTAGGTCTCATAGTATTCGGATTTACCTGGAGCAGGTTCAGCTTTTCTGAAAAATCAAAAGTCGGAAAACAAAAGACAGAAAAAGAAAAATCGAATCCTCATCCTGTGTGGGGCAGCTTAAGGATGGTAAAGCCGGAGTTCAGTACGGCATGGAGTTTACGTCAACTCATCAGCCAAATCCGTATAGAAAGCATATCCATTCTAAAAAATGTCGCCTTTGTGGTGATCATGCTTTTTGGAGCTATAAACCTGATTGTTTCGATGTCATTTGCAACATCGCAAGGCTATGGCAACACCACATTCCCGGTCACCTATAACATCATTGATAACATTCAATCCTCGCTGTATATTTTCATCATAGCGGTTATCACCTTCTACACCGGAGCAATAGTTTGGAAGGAACGAGAATACAAGGTTCACGACATTTATGATGCCCTACCCTATCCCGATTGGTTGCCTGTTGTTTCAAAAACACTCGCCATGTATCTGTCAGTGCTAGTGTTACTTCTCGTGGGAACATTTATCGGAGTCACCACCCAATTACTGAATGGTTTTTACGATTTGCGTCTGGAAGTTTACTTCGTGAAACTTATTTTTTCTGATAGCCTCAGTTTTCTCAGTCTAATTATCCTTAGCATATTCTTACACTCTCTGGTCAATAACCGTTACTTGGGTTATTTCCTATTCATCGCGGTGTTGATAGCCAATACATTCATTTGGCCGGCATTTGACATAGGAAGCAACCTTGTCATCTATGGTTCCATACCACGACTCATTTATTCCGACATGAATGCCTTTGGGCCTTTCCTTTATGGGAATTTGGCGTTCCATACGTATTGGTTCTTGGCAGTCACCTTGCTTGTTACCATTGCTATTTTGTTTTGGGTAAGGGGCCGAGATTATCAACTCCGCATCAGAACCCGAAGGGCATCAGCGAGGGCCGGCAAGCTGCGCCAGCTAATTATTGTATTGGTTTCGATTTGGCTTATTTGCGGCGGGTGGTTGTATTACAACACTAAGATGGTCAACACTTTCCTGACATCAGATGAAAGCCAGAAAAAGTCTGTTGATTATGAAAAATCATACAAGCAATATGAGTTGAGAAACCAACCACGGATCATCCGTCTTGATTATCAAATCGAGCTTTATCCAAAGCAAAGGTTATTGGAGGTGTTGTGCAAGCAACAGTTGACGAATAAAAGCTCCGAAAAGATAGATACGTTGTTTTTTACTTACCCCACCAACTTCGACATTAAAATAAACCTTCCGCGATCAAAAATCATTTTGAATGACACGGTCTTGGGATTTGCCATATACAAGCTGTCAAAGCCGTTGATGCCCCGCGACACCATGGAGCTGTCCATGTCGATGCGCTATTTTCCGGAAGGTATCGAAAATGAAGTCCAACTCACTTCCATAGTCGATAACGGTACTTTCTTTAATAATTCTACCATTCTTCCACAACTAGGCTACCAACAGGATTATGAACTGACAGATAAGAACGACAGAAAGAAATATGATTTGCCCGTGAGGGACCGCATGCCCAAGTTAAGCGATGATCCATCCCAAAGGATGAATTCCTACATAAGCAACAATTCCGATTGGGTGCATGTAAGAAGTGTTTTGGGGACCTCAGGAGATCAGATTGCCATAGCACCTGGATCTTTGCGTAAGCAGTGGAAGAAGAACGGCCGAAATTACTTTGAATACGAGTTGGATCATCCGTCCCTCAATTTTTATTCCTTCATGTCGGCCCGCTACAAAGTAAAAAAGAAAATGCACAAAGGGATTAGCCTTGAAGTGTACTACGATGATAAGCATGGCGCTAATGTAGATAAGATGCTGATGTCGATGCAGAAGTCCATCGATTATTACAGTACTCATTTTGGTCCATACCGACACAAGCAAGCCCGAATCATCGAGTTTCCACGGTATGGGAGCTTTGCACAGGCGTTCCCAGGTACGATGCCATACTCGGAATCGCTAGGTTTCATTTTCAATCTGGAAGATGCAGAGGATATCGACATGGTTACTTATGTGGTAGCACATGAAATGGGACACCAATGGTGGGCGCATCAGGTAGTAGGTCCCGTAATGCAAGGATCTACGCTACTGAGCGAGTCTATGTCGCAATACTCCGCTTTGGTGGTGATGGAGCAAATGTATGGTAAGGAGCAGATGCACAAGTTCCTTCGTTATGAAATGGACAAATACTTGGGAGCACGTGGATTTGAGTCTGAAAAGGAAACACCATTGTTGGAAGTGGAAAACCAAGGATATTTGCATTACAACAAAGCCAGTACGGTCATGTACTATCTGAAGGAAATGATTGGGGAAAACAACGTTAACGCTGCGTTGAAAAGCCTGGTTGACAGTTTTGCTTACCGTGAACCTCCGTATCCATCAGCAAACGAACTGATAAACCGATTAGAAGCACAAACTCCAGATAGCCTAAGATACCTGATTCGGGATTTATTCCGAAAAATCACCCTGTTTGACAACCGAGTTGTCGAGGCCAAAACGCAAAAAGTTGCTGAAGGATATAAAACAACCATCCGCTTGCAGGCCTCTAAGCTTTATGCAGACTCTGTAGGACGCGAAACGAAAGCCGTGTTGGATGATTGGATTGAAGTGGGTATTTTTTCAGAGCCCGCTAAAGGCAAGAAATACGGCATACCCATCGAAATTCGCAAGATCAGGATGCGCGACAAGGAAAACACATTCGTGTTTACAACAAAGGAAAAGCCTTGGCAAGCAGGTATCGATCCGTATTATTATCTAGTGGACCGTGTGCCTGAGGACAATCTAAAGAGGGTGACAGACAACTGATGACTGCATACCGCTAAGTCATACCAGGACAGTGCTTGGCAGATTGCCTCGTACCTCCTACGGTGTCACTCGGCGAGCTGTGGTGGGGGTGTTCGAACCAAATCCCTGCACGTCACCTTCGGTGACTGGGGGATTTTCAGCCCCGCGTTCGCGCAAGCAAGCTTGGCTCCTCAGAAATGAAAATCCCCACAACTTTCTTTGCAGGGATTTGTTTGGAGGTCGCGAGCAGATTCTATCCGCCGCGGCGGAACAAGGTTTTGCAATAAAAATAAAAAAGGGACAACTAGGTGTTGTCCCTTTGGAGGTCGCGAGCAGATTCGAACTGCTGTACAAGGTTTTGCAGACCTCTGCCTAGCCACTCGGCCACGCGACCA
>JBKDSL010000067.1:0-10879 GCA_046340555.1 Bacteroidota bacterium | reverse complement strand
ACCCAAGGCTGTATCAAGAGAAATAGAGCCCGTTGAGATAGCTTCAACTGCCTCCACCGGGTTATCCCCCATCCGCATGATGGTTCCCTTTCCATAGGATTTTTCAAGTTTGTCGATTGCTAGTTGAAGCACCTTCAGCTTCTCCTTACTTACTGTTTCTGCGTTTGACATTTTATTTGGTTTGAGATTTTTCAAGTTTAGGCGTCGACTTTTGACGTCACAAAAGTGACTATAAGAAGCTCCCAAGTCAAGTAAAAAAGGCAAAACTTATCAACAAAATGATAGCTAAAATATCTAGGTATTGATTGTATTAATATCATTTTATTACCCTGCTTGTGATTAATATATAATTGAATGCCACAAATTTATATCACATTTATGGATGAAAAAATCGCAAATAGGAAACGGCATCATGCCATTAGGAAACGCGCCATGATGCCGAGTTAAAGTTGAGATTAATTGAACAAAATAGGTTCTGAATTAAAAATATCCTCGGATAAAAATGGTGTTTTGCATATAAAGAGCATTGACCTCATAATCCAATTCAGGCTCTCCAGGAAATTGGGTTGTCTCTTCGTAGTTGGCAGCCCTGATTCCAACCTCTGCGCCTAAACCAATATGCTTATTGAAAAGTTGCTCGAAAGCAAAAGCCGGGCCATAGGATAAGCGATTGATTTCTGAATCTATGTTTTGACCAAAATCTGTCTTTGCCTCCGCCTTGCCAGACATATATTCGAATCTAAATCCTCCCATCAATAAAGAGGAATCGAATCTTTTTGTGTAAAACAGCCCAATACCCGCAGAAAACATGTTTATATGCTCCTCTTCCGTTTTGAAGTCCAAGTTCGACAAGCCTAAGGTTAATTCGGAGCGTAATATAGAGGTTGCGTTGAATACGAAATTGATTCCCGTAATGGGCATAACTGCAGCACTGCCTGAAATTGAAGTCATGTCGAAAGGACTGTAGGCCACTCCAATACCGAATTTACGAAAATCAGTGTCTTGGGCAGAAACGATATTTATGGACATAAAGGCCAAAGAGGTTAGTATGGCCAAAGATTTGGTCAATTTGTTCAATTTGTTCATGGTGTTGGATTTTTTGATTTGCACCACGAACATAGAGCCCGACTTCGCCGATGAATATTGACGCCGGTCAGTTACAAAACAAGATCTTAATCAACTAATCGTTATTTCAGATTTATCATCCTGTAAAGCTCTTCACGAGTAGACTCATTCAGGAACTTACCGGAATATTCTGCGGTAACTGTGGATGAGGAAATATCTCCCACGCCGCGTGAGCAGACACAATGGTGAACAGCATCAATAATTACAGCAACGTCTTCCGTATTTAGTATCCGCTTCAATTCCCTCATGATTTGCACAGTAAGACGCTCTTGTACCTGAGGACGTCTGGCATAATAATCAACCAATCTGTTGAGCTTAGAAAGACCAATGACCTGACCATTGGAGAAGTAAGCAACATGTGCTTTTCCGTATACTGGAACGAAGTGATGCTCGCAGTTTGAGAACACCGTTATATTACGCTCCAAAAGCATTTTACCATAGTTGTATTTGTTTTCAAATAGCGTAACACTAGGCTTATTTGCCGGATTTAATCCTTTGAAAAGTTCTGTCACATACATTTTGGCAACTCTTGCTGGAGTATCCTTCAAACTATCATCTGTCAAATCTAATCCTAGTACGTTCATTATGTCCCTGAATGAACTTTCAATCCTCTGAATCTTTTCCCGATCATCAAACTCGAACGCGTCCTTCCTTAATGGAGTATCATACAAATCACTATTTAACTCATTTTCAATATTTTCAGCTACTTTTTCAATTCGCAGTGGCATAGTTTGGTCGTTTTTAAGGTGATTTACAGTCAATAAACTGATTTCGGCTCCATTTTGTTTAACTTTTATGCTTTTTAATTAAACTTTTTTATCTGATAATGAGATAATTATTCATTTTGTTTACTTTTTGTTACTATTTTATTACACAACATTGTTGCAAATATGATTTGTGAGCTTAATTTTGTGGAAGTGTTAAACCATAAAACTAAACAAAATGACACAAGTAGAATTCAATCATGCAGTACAATGCCAATACAAGCCATTGCGCGGATATGCCATGAAGCTTGTGAGAGATGTTGAAGACGCAAACGATATTGTTCAAGAAACCATGCTTAAAGCATTCAGAAACAAGGACAAGTTTGCCGAAGGAACCAATCTAAAAGGCTGGCTCTATACAATGATGAAAAACATTTTCATCAACAACTACAGAAGAATGGTCAACAGCAATATTTTCTCCGACGATACCGAAAATCAATATTACATCAACTCGTCATCGAACACCACCCGTAACGATGCTGAAAGGGAGCTTGCCATGGAAGATATCAATTTGGCCTTATCAAGACTCTCTGAAAATCTCAGAAAGCCATTTATGATGAGTTTTCAGGGTTACAAATACGAAGAAATCGCCAGGCAACTTGCTATACCTTTGGGAACTGTTAAAATCAGAATTCACAACGCCCGACACAAACTTCAAGACTCTCTAGCCAATTACGGCATAGATTACGGACTAAAAGCTTGAATTACTTTTAAGGTTTTTATTTTGATTCGACTTCATCAGAATCAAACTCCATATTATCCATGTCCACAATCTTGTAATCAGATAAGATTGTCAAAGTGAGATGATGATTTTCAAAACCTCCATTGGGTAACTGTTTGAAATGAAATTCTCCGCCTGAAACTTTAAGCCTACTATTCAGCAAGGCGTTTAAACTCACTTGGGAATTTTGTGCAATAAGTGGGACAATCTGAGTGAAAACATCATATCCAGCATATCCTGATGCAAGCGGATCATCGAAATAGGTTTTAACGAATCTTTTTCTGAACTCTACCCTTTCCGAACTCTCAATATCAATAAAATTGTTGTCGAAAAGCGAAATCCGAACTCCTTTTACAGACAGGAATTCTATAGACTCAAAATTTATCCACGTTGGCATTCCACAGATAATCGTGTTTTTCGGACATACTTTCGCTAAGGTCAAAACACCGCTATTCACTATTGACTCTTCTGAAGAAACAAACAATACAATGTTTTGACGACTGGTAGACAGCCCTTCGGAGACGGCACTGATACCAGCGACATTTAAATCGACCATTTTTACATGATGGTGCTTTGATGCTGCGGACCTAAAAACATCAGCCAACTCCTTTTCCCGTGGACTTTTACCTTTGATTACGATAAAATTAGCGGATGGGTATTTATTCTTAAATCGTTCCACTACCAAACTGCATTGAGTAGCTGTGGAGGCATATGCCATTGCACAATTAGGTTTACCTTTAATGGATTCGGAGCTCATTGCCTGGGTTAAAAGCAGCTTGATACCATTTGATGAGGTTTTTCGAACAACATGATTCAATAACTTTTCGGAAAAGGTTCCTACCAAAAGATCGAATCCATCCCGTTTCAATTCGTTTATGAGTTGTGAAATTCCGACGGAATCCGATGGTGACTCAAAGCAAGTTATTTTACAATCAATTCGGAGATCATCCAAAGAATCAAGTGCCAAACGAGCGCCTTCATAAAAGTGAAGTGAAGGAAGGGAGAAAGGATGTATCCATGGTCCATCTAAGTTAGCTGCATCTACCTGTTCATTCCTGCCAACTTCGAAAGGCATAACCAAGGCAACCTTGATTTTTTTGGTGGACTTGGATGTATCTTGCGACGAACCAGAGTAATCAGAACCAAGAGCAACTGTGGTCGTAAAAAACAAGATTACAACTGCCATACAAACAGAGGTTCTCTTGAAAAGAGAAAAATCAAACCCTAAATATTTATTGCGGATACACATCTTATAAAGATTGTTATTCCCATTCGATTGTTGCAGGAGGCTTGGAGCTGATATCATATACAACCCTGTTTACCCCCTTTACCTTGTTGATGATTTCATTTGAAACCTGTCCAAGAAACTCATAAGGCAAATGGCACCAATCCGCAGTCATGCCATCGGTTGATGAAACGGCTCTAAGGGCGACAACATCCTCATAGGTACGTTCATCTCCCATAACCCCAACCGATTTTACAGGCAACAAAATACTTCCTGCCTGCCAAACGCTGTCATACAATCCTCTTTCGCGCAATCCGTTTATAAAAATCTCATCAACATCTTGGATTATGGCAACCTTTTCAGGCGTAACATCACCCAAAATACGAATTGCCAACCCTGGACCAGGAAAAGGATGGCGATTCAATAAATCAGGGTGCATGCCCAATGCATTGCCTACCCTGCGCACCTCATCCTTAAACAAAGTACGCAAAGGCTCTACCACTTTTAGGCTCATTTTCTCAGGCAATCCGCCCACATTGTGATGGGACTTGATAGTGGCGCTCGGTCCTTTAACCGAAACCGACTCTATGACATCAGGGTAAATAGTACCTTGAGCCAACCATTTCACATCCTGAATTTCAGCCGCACATCTCTCAAACTCCTCAATGAAAACCCTACCAATGGTTTTGCGCTTTTGTTCGGGATCGGTCTTACCGGCTAGCTCATCATAAAATCTTGAGGATGCATCAACACCACGGATATTTAATCCCATGTGACGATAGGCCTCGAGAACCTGATGGAATTCGTTTTTACGAAGCAATCCATTGTCAATGAAAACACAATGCAAACTTGGTCCAATAGCGCGATGCAATAACATGGCTGCAACTCCTGAATCTACTCCGCCTGAAAGCCCCAAAATCACTTTATCGTTGCCTAATTGTTGCTTCAGGCCATCTATTGTTTCATCAATGAAGGATGACGGAGTCCAATCACCAGTACAACGGCATACGTCAAATATGAAATTTGAAAGCATGGATGTGCCTTCAGTGGAATGGACGACTTCCGGATGATATTGTACGCCAAAAGTACGTTCCCCCTCTATCTGATAAGCTGCAACCCTAACCGAGTCAGTCCCGGCAACAATTTTAAACTGCTCAGGTACTTCAGTGATGGTATCCCCATGCGACATCCAAACTTGAGATGATTCAGATACATTTTTGAAAATTGAACAGCCGGATTCCCCAATGGAAAGTATAGCTCTGCCATACTCCCGAATTTTAGAGGGCGTAACACTTCCACCAGCCTGATGAGCCATCAGTTGTGCACCATAACAAATACCAAGCACGGGATAATTGGCTCGGATACTAGCGGTGTCAATCTGTGGAGCATCCTGATCCCGAACCGAGGATGGTCCACCCGATAAAATAACACCCTTGAACCTGCCGTCCAAATCAGGCAAATGGTTGTAAGGATGGATTTCACAATAAACGTTCAACTCCCTTACTCTCCTGGCAATCAATTGAGTATACTGGGATCCGAAATCAACTATAAGAATGGCTTGGTGCATGGTCAAAATTAACCATTTGAAGCTAACCAAAAACCGTTCCGTAAAATGGTTTTATTAGACATGACTAACATCATAACCAAAGTTTATAATCCTACGCACCTTGGAACAGAAAATTCATGATCCCCAAAGAATATGCTATCCATCTTAGTTCCAATAGATTTTTCCGAAAACTCACTTGTAGCTCTAAAGTTTGCGAAGTCTATGCTCAATGATCAAAAAGGAGAACTGATCCTACTCCATGTCATAGAGCTTGAAAACCATCGCGAATTCACAAGCGAAAACCTAGGTGCAGATCACCTTTTACAACTCTGGAGCGGAACAGTTGGTGCACCTTTAAAAACCTATTTAAGAGAAGGACCAATAGCAGAAACCATCCTGAAAACCGCAAATGAAGTCGCTGCTTCCATGATTGTAATGGGAACCAAAGGGGCCAAAAGCAACTATGATCGATTCATTGGCTCAAATGCCTCGCGTGTTGCCACCAACTCAGAGATACCAGTACTCGTAATTCCGCAATCGATCACATACCGCCAAATCTCAAAGATTGTGATCGGGGTCGACCCTAACCTAGAGTATGAGCAATCTGTAGCATGGCTTTCAGAGTCACTTCTTCAAGACGTGCATGATGTTTCCTTATTCAGTGCAGGGTCTCCATCAATTGAAGAAGATATGGTTCATTATCAAAAAAGACTTGCCGGTATCATTCATGAACATGCACCAAAATGCCGTGTTAACGGCAAGGTTCTTGCCACAGTGGACACGTTATCTAGCTTGGATGGATTTGTAAGGGATTTGGATGCAGACCTGTTGGTATTGACCACGCACCATAGAGGTGTTTTTGAAAGAATTTTCGACCCGGGAATGACTAAAAAACTAACACTTAAAGCCGAAATTCCCATACTGGCGATTCCTATGCGTAAAGTCCCCGTTTACTTATTTTAGTCGCCAGGACTGTGCAATGCTGTCAAGTAGCTCACACTTGCGGGCCCAAGGTTCATAACCAAATCCAAAGCACTTAAACCTGAAATGAAAGGAAAACGATCGCGGAACACTTGCATGTAAGACGGTTGTTGTGCGATTTGTTCCGGAAGAGAGAAGTCGGAAATTGATGTTTTAGGAGCATCTTCAATTTCATCTTCCAGCACCTTTATTTGATTTGGCAAACCCATCGAATCAAACAAGAAACGAATTGTAGTCAAATTGAATTCCCAAAGGTATTCAGGGATAGAGCTGTATAGGTTGATTAAATCGTCTTCAAAAAATTCAAAATATGGTGAGCGACCATAACATGTTTTTATGGTTCTGAAGTGGCGCCTTTGCCAGTTTTCCTTATGGCTTATTCGAACATCTTTTACCAAGGAGTTATTTAGATCTTGGTGAGCAACAGGTATTACCAATGCCACAACTCCATTCGGAGATAAGATATGGCAACGGGTCCTGAGATTTTGCTTCACATATCTTTCATGGATATTAATGGCTAAAACCCCATTTGTTGCCATTGCAAAATAGGCTGCAGGAGGCATGTAACACGTTGAAAGACTTATCATAGCGAATATCAGGCTCCAAATTAAGCAATGTCGTGCGATAAATTATCTTTGCAGATTAAGCGCCATACCGTGAAGCCATCATTACCAAAGGGGACCCGCGACTTCACTCCTGTTCAAATGAACAGGAGGAACCGGATTTTAAATAGCATCCAAAAAGTGTTTCGATTGCATGGTTATAGCCAGATCGAGACTCCGGCGATGGAAAACCTCACCACACTAACAGGAAAATACGGTGATGAGGGTGATCAGCTTTTGTACAAGGTTTTGAACTCCCGAATCCATGAGTCTGGAAAGAAAGTTGAGATGCTGGATGATTTCAAAAGATCCTTAGACAGAAATACAAACTCCGAAATATTAACCGAACGTGCACTCAGATATGACCTAACCGTACCATTCGCCCGGTTCGTTGTAATGCACCAAAATGAAATCCCGTTCCCATTCAAAAGATATCAGATACAGCCTGTGTGGCGTGCCGACCGACCACAAAAAGGCAGATACAGGGAGTTTGTGCAATGTGATGCCGATGTTATTGGAAGCACTTCCTTATTAAACGAAGCCGAGTTGGTGGAAATGACACGTGCTGCCTTCTCGGCACTTGACCTTTCAGTCACCATCAAAATCAATAATCGTAAAATCCTCGCAGGACTAGCAGAAATAGCCGGTGTTACGGATAGATTGACCGACCTCACCGTTGCCTTGGATAAACTTGATAAAATTGGCCACGACCAAGTAGTTTCAGAGTTAATTGCGAAAGGTTTTCCGAGCGATAGTGTTGATCGGTTAAAACCCATACTTGATTTCAAATTCGAAAACATTGATAAAACCGTAGCATTCTTGTCCAAGCTGCTCGAGAAGTCAGAAAACGGCACTAAGGGCGTATTTGAATTACAACAAGTTTTAAATCATTGCGGAACTGAAAATATCGAGGTTGACATCACCTTGGCTAGAGGACTGAACTATTACACAGGCGCCATCTTTGAAGTCAAGTCCAATGAGGTTCAAATAGGCAGTATTGCTGGAGGAGGGCGCTACGATGACTTGACTGGCGTTTTCGGTCTAAACGGAGTTTCCGGTGTTGGTATATCATTCGGCATCGACCGAATTTACGATGTGATGGAGGAATGCCACAAATGGGATGAACTTGAAAATTCGTTTGATAACACCCGTGTACTGTTTGTGAATTTCGGTGAAGCCGAGTCCTCTTACTGCATGAAAGCTGCACGCAAATTGCGTGAATCCGGAATCAACACCGAAGTGTATCCCGATAATGTAAAAATGAAAAAGCAATTGGCTTACGCTGATGACAAGCAGATCGGGTATGTAGTATTGGCGGGCAGTGATGAAATATCATCCGGACTATTAACACTTCGAAACATGGTAACCGGAGATCAACAGAAGCTCAGTATCGAAGAAATCATAAAGCAGGTGCAATGAATCCTTGTTGCCCTTTAACATCAATCGAATAATCGCAAAATGCCAGTACTGAAAATCACCAATGACACGATTGGCTTCGATGCCATAGAAAAAGTATTATCTGGAACCTACAGCTTAGAGATATCAGAAGATGTAAAAAGCATTGTTACCCATTGCAGGAGCTATCTTGATAATCGCATGGCTAGCCAGAAGGAGCCTATATACGGAATCAATACAGGATTTGGCAGTTTGTACAATCGTTCGATATCTGAAGCAGATTTGGAAGAACTGCAAAAAAACCTAGTCGTTTCCCATGCGTGTGGCACTGGCAACCCCGTTCCTTCTGAACTTGTTCGCCTCATGCTTTTCTTAAAGATAAAAGGCCTTTCCTATGGAAACAGTGGCGTACAAGTGGAAACGGTTCAGCGGTTAGCCGACTTTTTCAATTATGATGTATTACCGATTGTATACGAACAAGGTTCGTTAGGTGCTTCGGGCGATCTTTCACCATTGGCACATTTAAGTCTGCCACTACTTGGTCTCGGCGAGGTCATGTACAAAGGGGCACATCGGTCCGCTGATGATGCCATTGCGAGACATAATTGGCTGCCAATACAATTGAAGTCAAAAGAAGGATTGGCCCTTTTGAATGGAACCCAGTTCATGAGCTCATATGGTGCTTGGACCGTTTATCATGCACAAAACATTTCGGCATGGGCTGATTTAATAGCCGCCATTTCATTGGAAGCATTTGACGGCAGAACCGAACCCTTCCATGAATCGGTTCATAAAATTCGTCCGCATCAAGGACAAATTGCAACTGCTTCCAAAATGCGCGAGTTATTAAATGGAAGCGAAATTGCGATTAGGCCCAAATCACATGTTCAAGACCCTTATTCTTTCCGATGTATACCCCAAGTACATGGTGCGTCAAAAGATGCGATAAACTACGTGGAAGGCGTAATATTGACTGAGATCAACTCAGCCACTGATAATCCAACTGTATTCCCGGATGAGGATTTAGTGGTTTCTGCTGGCAATTTCCATGGACAACCATTAGCGTTGGCTTTGGATTTCCTGGCGATGGCGTTGTCGGAATTAGGAAACATTTCAGAGCGAAGAACCTACCAACTCATATCTGGTCAGCGAGGTTTGCCTCCATTCCTTACTAAGGATGCAGGCTTACATTCCGGATTGATGATCCCACAATATACAGCGGCATCCATTGTTAGCAAAAACAAACAACTATGTACACCTGCGTCAGTTGATTCCATCGTTTCTTCGAACGGACAGGAAGATCATGTAAGCATGGGAGCCAATGCAGCAGTAAAGGCCTATGCCGTAGTCAACAATCTATATGATATATTGGGAATCGAACTCCTTACGGCTTGCCAGGCACTCGAATTCCGCAGACCTGCAAAATCAAGTGAGGTGATTGAATCCATATTCCAAGGTTTCCGTGAACTAGTGCCGATTTTGGAGGGAGACCGGATGCTGTATAAAGATATTCATCAGGCTGCTGATTATATTCGTAATAACCGCAAAGCCTGAAGACTACCTTTCAAGCATTCTGAAAACCTCAAAACGCTTCTTCACATACATGATGAAGTCGTATTGGGTTGAGCCTTTTAAGAACTCATCAGAAACACGACAAAAGTCGATGAAGCGATCGAATTCGTCATTGTTCAATTGGATGATGTCGTAATCCACATATTTGCGGAACAGCTCTTTCAATAAGGCCCTCCTTCTGTCATTGTTTCGCATTTCAGCCACCAACCTCTTGCTTTGTTCGCGCCTGCTGAAAGCCATGTAAATTGCGGTTATTGGACTGCTGAGGGCGTCAACACCTTCCAACAGGTACTCTTTCTCATCATAACCGAGTGTTTGAATATCCTTTTCAATGGCCTCCATGTCACGATTGGTGAAAATCTCAACCTCTCTCAAATTTACTTGTAAACGATTCAATCTGATTTTAAAATCGTACACACCAGCTGAGATAGAATCCGCAACAGCAATCTTGAGCGTATAAAATCCCGTTGCCGCTACAATAATGGTATCTGTCGCACGCACAGAAACGATAAATCGTCCGTCCATTCCACTGAATTGACCTTGCTGGGTGCGCTTATTTACCACCATGAGGTTGGGCACCACCGTTTCACCGCTATTATCGGTAACGATACCAGAGATACGAACTTCGGATTGGCCGAAAGCAGTATGGCAAAGGAGGAAAAACGAATAATAAACCAGGATAAATCTCATGAAATTGGACCCCATGAGTTTCATAGTTTACGGTCAATATCAATGAGAGCATCACAAGTCCTTTGCAACATGTCATCGTCGAAATCGAGATGAGTAACCATACGCATAGCTTGCTTTCCGAAGGCAACCGCTTTTATTCCTGCAGCTTCCAGAAGTGACAACAGGTTTTCCAATGGAAGTTGATCATGTATTTGAGAAACAACAATATTGGTTTCTGGTGTCAAAACTGATTTCACAAAGCTTAAACGGGTTAATGTT
>JBKDSL010000066.1:0-2192 GCA_046340555.1 Bacteroidota bacterium | reverse complement strand
GGTTATGTTCCTTCTGAAGAGAATAAGTCGAACGCTTATCCAGTTGGAACGGTTGCGATAGACTCCATCTTCACACCCATCCGTAACGTGCGCTACAACGTAGAGAACTACCGCGTAGAACAGAAGACCGACTATGAAAAGTTGGTTCTTGAAATCGCTACTGATGGTTCGATTGCTCCTAAGGATGCATTGCGTGAAGCCGCTGAGATCCTGATCCACCACTTCATGCTGTTCTCTGATGAGAAGATCACTCTGGAGAGCAAACCAAAGACTCCGACCGAGGAGTTTGACGAGTCATCATTGCATATGCGTCAATTGCTCAAGACAAAGTTGGTTGACATGGATCTTTCCGTGCGCGCCCTTAACTGTCTGAAGGCTGCGGATGTGGAGACATTGGGCGATTTGGTTTCATACTCCAAAAACGACCTTTTGAAGTTCCGCAACTTTGGACGCAAATCGCTCACGGAATTGGAAGACCTTGTTAAGAGCAAGAATCTGAATTTCGGAATGAATCTCGCGAAGTATAAATTAGACAAAGACTGATAACATTATTCCGCCATCGGCGGTCCACAACAAAGAAACAATAGAAAATGCGTCACGGAAAAAAGATAAACCATTTAGGTCGCACCTCTAGTCATAGGGAGGCATTACTTTCCAACATGGCTTCGTCACTCATCCTCAACAAGCGAATCAACACTACCGTTGCAAAAGCAAAAGCTTTGCGCAAATATGTGGAGCCGCTAATCACTAAATCCAAAAGCGATTCCACCCATTCTCGACGAATGGTGTTCAGTTTGCTTCAGAACAAAGAAGCGGTTACTGAACTGTTTCGTGACATTGCCGGCAAAATCGGTGATCGTCCAGGAGGCTATACCCGTATCATCAAAACCGGTAATCGTTTGGGTGATGCTGCCGAAATGTGCATGATGGAGCTGGTTGATAACAACGAACTCATGATTAAAGAGCCTAAAGGCGGTGCTAAAAAAGCAAAAACTACCCGTCGCGGTCGCGCTAAGAAGGCTGATGCTCCTAAAGCTGGAGATTCACCAGCCGAAGGCACTTCTGCTGAATAAGGGCTTTAAAATGGCTTTAAACGAGAAAGGGACGGGGTTTTACCCAGTCCCTTTTTTGTTTTCAACGCATGTGGACAAATTCATGGGTCGGATTGTCCTATCCAATCGGCTAAATACATTACTTTGCATAACCCTTAACCCATGAAATACACCCCGAAATCACCCGCCGTGCTAGTTCTAGAAGATGGCACGGTATTTTATGGCAAGTCGGCAGGAAAAGTCGGTACAGCTACAGGAGAGATATGTTTCAATACCGGGATGACCGGCTACCAGGAGGTGTTTACAGACCCTTCCTACAAAGGGCAGCTACTGCTGGCTACCAACGTCCATATCGGAAACTATGGTATAACCGATGAAGAATCGGAATCCAACAGTATCAAGATTGCCGGATTGATTTGCCGCAACTTTTCGCAACACCATTCACGCAAACAGGCTGACGCCTCGCTCACTGATTACTTCATTGAGCAAAACATGGTTGCTATTTGTGAAATCGATACGCGTGCCTTGGTTCGACACATACGAAACAAGGGTGCAATGAACGGTATTATCAGTTCGGAATCGCTTGATGTGGATGTGCTGAAAAAGACACTGTCTGATGTGCCTTCGATGGAAGGGTTGGAGCTTTCTTCTACCGTTTCTACAAAAGAACCTTACTTCTTCGGTAATCCAGACGCTAAGTTCAAAGTCGCGGTTTTAGATGAGGGCGTTAAAACCAATACGCTTCGTTGTTTATCTGACAGGAACTGCTATGTAAAGGTTTTTCCATACAATACTTCGTTTGAAGAGATGAATGCTTGGGAGCCTGACGGATACTTGGTTTCAAACGGTCCTGGCGATCCTGCAGTAATGCCCAATGTCGTGCAGATTGTGAAAGACATCATCGCACATGACAAGCCCGTTTTTGGAATTTGTTTGGGCCATCAATTGATTTCAGAAGCCTGTGGTATTTCCACTTTTAAAATGTTCAATGGTCATCGTGGCATAAACCATCCGGTAAAGAATATGGTCACCGGCCATTCGGAAGTCACTTCCCAAAACCATGGTTTTTCCATTGGATTCAAAGATGTAGACAAATCAGATGTCGTTGAGATTACACATGTGAACTTGAATGACCACTCT
>JBKDSL010000065.1:0-15117 GCA_046340555.1 Bacteroidota bacterium | reverse complement strand
GTTTGTTGTAGATTTTAAATTTTAATTTTAATGTCAAGTAGGATGATGGCAATTGTATACTTCTTTACTTGAATGTATTCTATAACTCGTAAGCCGTTTTTTCAAGGTCTTGCCATAATCTTTCTTGAGGTTCTGGGGCGCTGATTTTAATGGATTCTTTCGTCACTGGATGTAGGAATTCCAATTTTCTTGCGTGCAGATGAATGGATCCGTCGGGGTTGCTACGTTTAGCTCCGTATTTTAAATCGCCTTTGATGGGACATCCAACGGTTGACAGTTGCACTCTTATTTGGTGGTGGCGGCCTGTTAATGGTAGCACTTCTACTAAGGTGTAGCGCTCCGTGGCAGCTAGCACTCGGTAGTCGAGTTCACAACGTGATGACCCTGGCTTAGGCTCTGATGATGCGAAGGATTTGTTCAGTGATTCTTTCTTGACCAAGTAGTGCACCAATTTTCCTTGGGTCGGATTGGGCGTGTTTTGCGTAACGGCCCAGTAGGTTTTTTGTACCTCGCGTTCACGGAATTGTTCATTCATCCGCTCTAGCGCCTTGCTGGTCCTTGCAAAAAGCACCACTCCACTAACGGGCCGGTCGATACGATGTATGGTACCTAGGAAAACCGCACCCGGCTTCTGGTATTTGTCTCCAATGTATCTTTTTACTTTTTCGCTCAGCGGCTCATCACCGGTTTTGTCACCTTGAACTATATCCCCTGGCCGTTTATTCACAGCAATCAGGTGGTTGTCTTCGTAAAGTACTTGAATATCCAATGAAAATCAGTATTGCTCCTTTTCGTTCGGGAAATCACGGTTTTTCACATCGTTGATATACGACTGTGTGGCTTGATGAATGGTGTCATACAGGTTGGCATAGCGACGCAGGAAACGTGGATTGAACTCCTTGTTGATGCCAAGCATATCATGCAGCACCAACACCTGTCCGTCAACTTGATTACCTGCACCGATTCCGATGGTAGGCGTCTGGATTTGTTTGGCTACGTTTCCTGCAAGCGCAGCGGGTATCTTTTCAAGTACTAATGCAAAACAGCCAGCTTGCTCGAGCATGTGTGCATCTTCTATCAGCTTTTGCGCCTCTGCATCTTCTCGTGCACGAACCACATAGGTGCCGAATTTATAAATCGATTGAGGGGTTAGACCGAGATGGCCCATCACAGGTACGCCTGCAGATAGAATACGGGTTACGGATTCAATGATTTCCGCACCTCCTTCCAATTTCACTGCATGGGCGCCCGATTCTTTCATGATACGAATGGCGGAATTCAAGGCTTCTTTCGAATTGCCTTGATAGGAGCCGAATGGAAGATCCACGACCACCAAAGCGCGCTTTACGGCACGTACGACTGATGATGCATGGTAGATCATTTGATCCAAGGTGATGGGTAGGGTGGTTTCATGTCCCGCCATCACATTTGAAGCTGAATCCCCAACCAAAATAACATCGATGCCTGCATCATCCAATATGCGTGCAAGCGAAAAGTCATAAGCGGTAAGCATGGATATTTTTTCGCCACGCCTTTTCATTTCTAGCAGCGTATTTGTGGTTATTTTCTTAGCGTCCATGGTTTTGTATTGTTGTTATCGGAGTGATTCGAGTAAATAGTGTATGGTCAATCTTTTTTCTCCATCTTGAGCTTTCTTATTTCCTCCTCTAGTTTTAAGTTTTTTTCTTTTTCGGATTTCAATGCTTTTGATAATGTGATCAATGCATCACTGTTCTCATTCCCGCCAGTCATCTCTTTGTATTTTAACAAAGCATCTTTTTCTGTCGTGAGTTTGATGATTTCAGAATCACGGCTTGCAATCTGGTCTTGCATGGATTTGATTTCCGCTTCCATGGATTTGATTTCAACAGACTTTTCACTCTCGCCGCTGCGCAAAGAAGAAACAGCTTTCCTCAATTCTTCGTTCTCTTGTTTTAGTGTGTTGATTTGGGTTTTGAGTTGAATGATTGATTCCGCCAACTTGATAATGTCTTCTGTGGAGGAAGACGATTCAGCGGCGCTGTCTGTTGGCGATTTTACTTCGGATGTGTTGATGTCGGCCGCAACAGGACTTTTAGTGAAGATATAAACATAATCTATCCTTACACGGGTGTCAGGTCCTATCACCAACGCGACACTGCCACTTTTATAAGAGGGTTCAAAAAAGCTGACCAAGTAAACATCGTTTACGTACAGGTCATAATTTCCTCCGGCGGTTCTGATTTCAATGATGTTATTGAGCCCCGCCTCATTGGCAGGTGAACATTTTGTCCAACCGCCGTTCTTGGAAGTCCCAGTCAGATATTGATAATTGCCTGCTGTGATTTGTCGTACACGAAATTCTTTTTTCCTGTTCAACTCAATCAGGAATCCACCTGATGCCTGCGGCTGCATCATGAACAATATACCTGCTGTAGGGTCGGATCCGTAGTTTTTGTCTAAGCGAAGGGATGCTACCAGTCTGCAATCATCCACTTCTTTATCCAAGCCAGCGATTACCAAAAAGGGTGTGGAAGTGTTTTTTCGGTGTAGGATATACTCGCCGTCCTGAATAACCAGTAAATTATCAGAATTGGCTTCTGTGGTCCACCTTTCAGATGGTGCATCGAAGTTGTCGCTGAAAGTCAGCAGATCAAAGCGGTCTCGGACCCGTTGCGCAGTTGCGTAATCGGTGGAGGTCATCCATAAAATGGATGCAAAAATCAGGTATTGAGCTCTGTAAATCAAAGAGTTTGCAATTTATGTTCAAAAATAGACAATTGGCATAATAGAACGTAACTTGTAGTACTTTTGGTGCATGATTAAGCGTATTTGTGTAGCTGCTGTGCTGATAGTGTCGGCCTTTGCCTTCAACTCCTGCGATAACGAAATTGAACTGAATGCCCCGTATAAAGAAATCGGGGTCATTTACGGAATATTGGATCCGGGAATCGACACCCAGATTGTTCGGATACAGAAAGCTTTTTTGGGCGAGGGGAATGCCTTGGTCATGTCTCAAGTACCCGATTCGGTTTATTACGCAGATGGTGTTTTGGATGTGAAAATGTACCGCCTTCGTAAAACTGGTAACAGCTTCCAAATGCTGGATTCTTTCCCATTGGTTCGTTTCGAAGGCCCGCCTAAGGACCCTGGTTCTTTTCCGAGCTCTCCCAACATACTTTATCGTACCAATGGTGAGACTATCTACACCGACAGTGAATATAAAGTTATAGCCCGAAACACCATCACAGGTAATGAATTCAGTGCCCAAACGCCGATTGTTCAACCGATAAACATAATTCGCCCCAATAATTCAGAACAGATCCGTTGGGCTAGCCAGTTTCCGGTTACCGTTAGATACACCACAAACGAAACAGGCCTTGTTTATAATCTCACGATACGATTCAAGTTCAACGAGGAGAATGTAGTCGCGGGCACCATTACCCCAAAATCCATCGACTGGGTTTTCCCTAATCGTACTGTCACAGATCCGGTTTCCGAATCAGAAATCACCAATGAAATTGATGGAGAGAAGTTCTACAAGTTTGTTGATTCCAAGCTAGATGCCGATCCTAATATCCGACGTTACGCAGGCAATCTTGATTTTATAGTAACCGTGGGAGCCGAGTTTCTTGCCAATTATGTCGACATCAATGCTCCTGGCACCAACCTTTTGACCACACCTCCTGTTTATTCAAACGTTCAAAATGGCACAGGAATTCTATCCAGCAGAAGCATTGTGGTTCGCGCTGATAAAGTGATGGATGCACCGGCTTTGGATGAACTCAAAAACGGGATCTACACCTCCGACCTCGGCTTTCAATAATTCTGTGTCTTTTTGTCAGATGTATAGTCAGTGTTTACACTGATTTGGCTCCTATTTATGACATTATTTCTCGGTCATGTCAATGGCATGGTACTTGAATAGTAGGTCAAAAACAATAATAAAATGAGAAAAGTAATCGGAATCGACCTAGGAACCACTAACTCCTGCGTAGCTGTAATGGAGGGTAACGAACCCGTGGTTATACCAAACAGCGAAGGGCGCCGGACCACGCCATCGATCGTTGCATTCATCAAGGATGGCGAGCGAAAAGTAGGTGACCCTGCTAAGCGTCAAGCAATTACAAACCCAACACAAACCATTTACTCCATCAAGAGGTTTATGGGCGAGTCCTTCGATAAAGTTTCGGAGGAGGTTGGCAGAGTTCCATATCAGGTTGTTAAAGGGGAAAACAATACAGCTCGTGTAAAAATCGGAGACCGCAATTACACCCCGCAGGAAATTTCGGCCATGGTACTTCAGAAGATGAAGAAAACAGCCGAAGATTATTTAGGGCATGAGGTCACTGAGGCAGTTGTAACGGTGCCCGCATATTTCAACGACAGTCAGCGCCAAGCCACTAAGGAAGCCGGCGAAATCGCTGGTCTAAAAGTGCTGCGTATCATCAACGAGCCAACCGCGGCAGCATTGGCATATGGCCTTGATAAGAACCATAAAGACACCAATGTGGCTGTCTTCGATTTAGGCGGTGGTACATTCGATGTCTCCATACTTGAGCTTGGTGACGGTGTATTTGAAGTGAAGTCAACCAACGGCGACACCCATTTGGGGGGCGACGATTTCGATCAGGTAATCATTGACTGGTTGGCTCAGGAGTTCCTGTCAGACGAAGGTTTGGACCTTCGTAAAGACCCCATGGCCATGCAACGCCTGAAAGAAGCTTCAGAGAAAGCCAAGATTGAACTGTCTAGCTCCAGCCAGACCGAGATCAACTTGCCATACATAATGCCCGTGGATGGAATCCCAAAACACTTAGTAAAAACGCTTACCCGCTCTAAGTTCGAGCAGCTTGCCGATAAACTGATTCAGCGCACGCTTGAGCCCTGCAAAAAGGCCCTTTCCGATGCGAAGATGTCGGCCACTGAAGTGGATGAAGTGATTCTGGTAGGAGGATCAACCCGTATTCCTGCCATTCAAGAATTGGTTGAGAAGTTTTTCGGTAAGAAGCCTTCCAAAGGTGTAAACCCAGACGAAGTAGTTGCAGTTGGAGCAGCCATCCAAGGTGCAGTATTGACTGGTGAAGTTAAAGATGTGTTGTTGTTGGATGTTACGCCACTTTCACTTGGTATTGAGACCATGGGTGGAGTGTCTACCAAACTGATCGAATCCAACACCACCATCCCTACACGTAAATCAGAAGTTTTCTCCACGGCATCCGATAGCCAGCCTTCAGTAGAGATTCACGTATTGCAAGGAGAGCGTCCCATGGCAAAGGATAACCGAACCATCGGTCGCTTCCACCTCGATGGAATACCGCCCGCTCCACGCGGCACCCCACAGATTGAAGTGACCTTCGATATTGATGCGAATGGAATCTTGAGTGTTACCGCTAAAGACAAGGCAACCGGAAAATCTCAGAACATCCGTATAGAAGCTTCGTCCGGCTTGACCGATGAAGATATCAAGCGCATGAAGCAGGAGGCTGAGGCTAATTCCGATTCCGATAAGAAGGCTAAGGAGGAAGTAGAGAAAATCAATCAAGCTGACACCATGATCTTCCAAACGGAAAAGCAGCTGAAGGAGTATGGTGATAAGTTATCCAGCGATAAAAAGGAACCTATTGAAAAGGCCTTGGTAAAACTGAAAGATGCACACCAGGCTCGCAACATGGCCGATATTGAAACAGCCATGAATGAAATCAATGCAGCATGGCAAGTAGCTTCTGAGGAGATGTATAAGGCTTCACAGGATCAGCAGCCAGCAGGATCAGCAACAGGGGAACAAGGTGCTTCCTCTTCAAGTGGAGGCGGTGATGTTACCGATGTTGATTTTGAAGAAGTGAAAGACGACAAAAAGTAATTTTCCAACTTCTGCATAAAAGCAAAACGCCCCGAAGGATTCTCTTCGGGGCGTTTTTACATTTAATAAATAAGTTATCAAAGGAAATTCAACCGACTCATAAAGGCGTCCTTGTATGATTTTCCAACAGGAATGGTCTTGTCTCCTATGAGCACGGTGTTCTCATCCAGTACATTTATTTTGTCAACAGCAATAATGTAGGAGCGGTGCACCCGAAGGAACCTGTCTGAAGGCAGTTTCAATTCGATATCCTTCATGGTAGAGTGGATGATGAATTGATCGGATGCCGTTTGGATGATTACATAATTGTCCATGGCTTGAATCCAGTTGATGTTTTCGATGAACACCTTAACCAACATGGAGCCTTTTTTCACAAAGAAAGAATTCTGTATTACCACACTGCCGATTGATTCGGACGAATTCGAGGATTTGCCTTGGAATGATTGACCTTTACGTACCAAGACCGCGTAACCCACCAAGTTCTCCTTTTCATCTTTCACGGGTGAACATGTGAGGGATGCATTTATCGAATTTGATCCTGTGATTCGGATAGTGGAGTTGTCTAGATCCAAGGCCTTGTCGGCTACAGCTTGACGATGTAAAGTGTTCCGGTCGAATTTGCTGCCGTTGGGGTCTGTGATTTCAAAAACGTCGAAGAAATCCAATCCTTCGGATTGATCCAAACTCTTACCGATGAGTTCTTCAGCTTTAGGATTCAAAAAAGAAATCCGAAAATCGGTCTCGAGCGTTATGATGGCATCATCCAAATTGGTAAGCGCATTTTCAAACCGCTCTTTTTCATTGCGTGTTTCTTGGTCTTTGGCGAACTTATACAATGCCATTTCCACCGTAGAGCGCAAATCAGGTTCATTGAATGGCTTTACCAAGTAGCCGTAAGGTTCAGTGACTTTGGCCCTATCTAAAGTTTCTTTGTCAACAAACGATGTCAGGAATATCACGGGAATCTCGTAATGGTCACGGATTTTTTCAGCAATCTGTATTCCATCTATATCCCCTTTCAATTTCACATCCAGAAAAACAAGATCAGGATTCACCTCATCAAGTCGCATGAAAGCGGTCTCCGCATTGGAGGCGGTTACCGGCACATCGTAACCCAACTTGATCAACGTATGCTGTAGATCTTTCGCAACGATGGATTCGTCTTCGATGACCAAGATTCTAGTGCTGCTCATATAAAGGATGTTAATACACTCAAAAATAGGTAAAATACCATCACTTAGCACAAATGTTGCAACATCCTTTTAGCTTACTGTGCCGGTATCAGGAACATTAAAATCCAGTGTGAATCGGGTTCCATGATCAACCGTAACCTTCAAGGTTCCGTCAAGTTGATTTGATAGGGCATTGATGAGTTGCATGCCGAGGGAATCTGACTTAAAAACGTCAAACCCCGTAGGTAGCCCAACACCGGTATCTTGCACGGTTAATCGCACTTGTTTTTCGGTTAAATATTTCAGGCTCACGTAAATTTCGCCAGCTCCTTCAGATCCAAATGCATGTTTTAAGGCATTGGAAACCAGTTCATTTATAATCAATCCGCAGGGGACGGCGGTGTCTATGTCTAGCGATATTTTGTCGGCCTCAACTATCGGCTTTATTCTGCCAGGACCTATGTTGAAGGATAGAAACAGGTTTTCTACAAGTCTTTTTATATAATCGTCGAAATCGATTTTTGACAATCCGTCGTTTTGGTAAAAGCGTTCATGGATCAGAGCCATCGACTTGATTCTGTCTTGTCCTTCCTTCAGAGCCAAAAAGGCCTTTTTATCCTCCACATAATGCGACTGAAGGTTGAAAAGGCTGATGATGATTTGCAGATTGTTTTTAACACGATGGTGGATTTCGCGAAGAAGCAAACCTTTTTCTTCTAATGATTCACGGATACGCTCCTCCATGTTCTTGCGCAAGGAAATATCGGTGGCGATTACCACGGTTTTTTCAAACTTTCCTTCTTCATCGAACACTGGCGTCAAGGTATTTGAAACCCACTTGGTCCATCCATTCTTGCAATCGACACTTGCTTCGAACATTTCAGATTTTTTATCTCGGATGCAGCTCTCCAGTAATTTCACTGCTTCTGGATAAGAAGTGAATTCACCGATTCCGCTCCCTCGTTCTGAAAGGATTTCGTGCAACTCAAATCCTGTAAGTTTGGTAAATCCATCGTTTACCCATTCAATCTGTCCTTTGAAATCAAATATCATAACGGAATTATCCGTTTCGGATGCCACAATAGAGAGCTTCTCGAGTTCTTTGTTTTTCTCTTTCAACTCCTTTGTGCGTTCATTTACCAGGCCAATCAATTCGTTACGTTTTTTCTCCAGGTTGCGTGTTCGCCATTTGGAAAAGCCAAACACAAAACCGATTGCCGAAACCACATATAAGAAATAAAAAAAAGTGGTTTTCCAGAAAGGTGGTTTAACAGTGAATGTGTACAATACCGGTGAGGTCCAATCTCTGCCATTGGCACTCGATTTCACCTTGAAGGTATAGGTTCCCGCATCGAGGTTCGAGTAAATGGCAACGGGTCTTGCTGTTGATGGACTCCAATCTTTGTCAAAGTTTTCCAAAATGAAACGGTATTCTACCTCGTTAGGCGCAGCTAGGAAGGATGCTTCGAAATTGAATGTGATGTGGTTGTTGTTGTATGGGAGTATTAGATTTTTTGGTAACCCAGTCAATGAATCAGGTTCGATTTTTTTATTTTTCCAATCCGTGTTACTCAACAATAGCGCGACGCTGGAAATCCGCAAAACAGGTAATGAAGTGGATGGCAACGAGGCATTAACTGGAAATTTTATAGCGCCATTGGCAGTTGCAAACCAAATGTTGCCTGATATGTCCTCATGTATCGAATTTGTTTCTCCTCCATTGTATCCATTACTGTAGTTGAAGTGGAAAATTTTCAAGGTGTCTTTAACCATGCCTTCATTGAATGGCATCACATCAACTCCGGATGATGTTCCGATCCATAATCGTTCCTTGGAATCCACAAACGCATTCAGGCAAACATTGTTGGATATGCCAAAGCTTTCGTCTAATTTCTGTATGATACTGCCATCTTGGTTAAGCAGGACGCAACCTGAGCCATTTGTGCAAACAATGATGGTGTTTTTGGTTCCAAAGGTTATGGATGTTATTTGTACGGGCTCAAGTCCCATTGTTTTGTTGGCATCGATTACTTTATCGCCATCCAATATGAAAATTCCCTTGTTGGTGCCTAGCCAAATGCGGCCTCCAGATTCTGCTAGTACGGATTTTATGTGACCATCAGGCAACCCTTCTTTAATACCTAATTTCCTGCTTTCACCTGAACTAGGATAAATTATAAGACCATCATCGGTTCCCAAAAGCAAATCACCGTTGGCACTTCTATTGATGGAAAAAACATTGAGATAATTTAGTTCAAGGTATGGGAGCGTTATTTTTTTTGTGGAGGGGTCTAGAATAGCAGGTCCGGATTCTGTGCCCAGCCAAATTCGACCATCAATGTCTGCGTATTGGCACCAAACCGTGAGGGTACTCAACCCTGTTTCGTTGCCAATGCTTGAAATCACTCCATCATTTAAATGGTTTAGCCCTCCAGTTAAGGTTCCAAAGTAAACTCCGGAATATTGGTCAGAAGAAACACACTGAATGTTATTGTTGGATAATCCGTTTTCGTGTGTGAATTGAAAAAATTTCTCACTGTTCCATTTGCATAGTCCGCTCCAAGTCCCGATCCAATAAATACCCTCTCGGTCGATTATCACCGACTTTACAATGTTGCTGGGGAGATTTTCAGAAGTGTTGATTCGTTGAAAGCCGTTCTTGCTGAATAACGCCAATCCGTTATTGAAAGTGGCAGCAGCGATGGTGTTATCTCCCTTTTGGAAAAGATATTCGATACGATCTGTGTTTACCGGCTGCATCGCGGGGTCCGCAAAAAAACGTCCATTCAGGAAGGTGCAAACACCTGAATATGTTCCTACGCGGATACGTCCACCGCTGTCTTCGTTCAAGCTTGTGCAGGAATTGCTGGTAAGTCCGTTTTCAGTTGTGAAGTTGGTGAAACGGTTTCCGTCAAACATGCTGACACCACTCATTGTTGCAATCCATAGTCTTCCTTTTGAATCGACAAGTAGTGCGTTCACATGGTTGCCTACCAATCCTCTGAATGTGGTGTAATTACTGAAGCGGTTGTCATGAAAACGAGATAAGCCATTCGATGTCCCAATCCAAATCTGTCCTTTGCCGTCTTCTGTGATGTCGTAAACATCGTCACCAACCAAACCGCTTGGTAATTTGTAGTACTTTTTTTCGCCTGCGCTGTTGATCTTAACAAGCCCTTCTCGCAACATTCCCAGCCAGATATTGCCTTTGCTGTCTTCGAAAATGGTTTTGACTGGGTTGGATGATTCAGGGTCGCGTTTCTCAAATCGAGTGAATTTTTCACCATTGAAAATAGCTGCTCCATTCATGGTGGCTACCCACAACCTTCCATGTCGGTCCTGGTGTAAATCGTTAACCTGAGTCCCAGGAAGTCCCGAAGTTGTGTTGTAGGTAGTTAAGCTAAATGTTTGGGCAGATACAAAATTGCTTGACACCCATGCAAAGCATGACAAAGCTGTAAGCAATATGCGATTATTGAAGGCTTTCATTTTGGTATCAGTCACCAGGGCCAAATACATCCCAATAATAATCAAATTAGACGTAAAATGCGAGAGCCAATTACTTTGTCAATCTATTGAGCTTCCATTTATAGCGTGTATGCACCACTAAGGATGCCAAAATAATGAGCGTACCTACAATGAAACCTGGACTGAATATTTCTGCTTCGTCGAAAAAGAACCATGCCAGAATAATGCTGTATAAGGGTTCCAAGTTAACAGATAGGTTCATGGTAAAAGGATCCAAAACTTTTAAAGCCTTGAGTGAAATGGTGAAAGCAAAACTGGTACAAACCAAACCAAGTAATAGCAGCCATACCCAATCCATTGAATCCGGAATCTGGAATGTTGTGCCCGTTGCATTGAAATAAAAGGGTAGGAGAATGGTAAGAACGACAAAGCCCGCAATCAATTCATAGAATGTTATATCAATGGCATCATGCCGGCTGGTTAATCGCTTGTTGTAAATGGTGAATAAGGAGCCCACCAATGCACTCGCCACTGCCAATAATATACCGAACCAAAAGGCCTGGCTAACCATAAATATGAGGTACAACCCACCAATAACTACGATGCTGAGCAGGACTTCAGGGAGTTTTGGCAACTGTTTGCGCATCAATGGCTCAAGCAAAGCTGTGAAAAGTGAAACAGTGGCAAAGCATGAGAGTGCGATCGACACATTAGAAGCCTTGATGGAAGCATAAAACAGTACCCAATGTAGGGCCACTAGTCCTCCTACACAAGCGATGTAAAGCAACTCGTTAGTTGAGGGCAATTTGAATCCTTTGCGTAGTACAAAAGGAGCAAGGCCGATGGCGCTGATAGCCATACGGTACCATACTAGCATGCCTTCACTCATTTCGATGGCTTTTCCGAAAATGCCGGTGAAGCCCCAAAGCAAAATAGCTATATGCATAAGTAAGTAAGCACGCTTCATATCAGGCCAGCATCTTTCAATGACTGAATTTCATTCCATAATGCGGCTACAGGCAAACCAACCACATTGTCGTAGGAGCCGTTGATGGACTCAATGCCAACATGACCGATCCATTCTTGTATTCCATAACCACCAGCCTTATCAAATGGCTTGTGATTTTCCACATAATGGCTGATTTCCTCGTCTTCCAATTTCCGAAACCTTACATAAGTTGTGCTGCTGAAACAATGCGTGTGTTGACGGCTTCTTATGCAAACCGCCGTAATTACCTGGTGTGTACGTCCAGATAACATTCTAAGCATCTCCATTGCAGCTACCGCATTTGAAGGCTTTCCTAAAATTATCTCATCAACTATTACAATCGTGTCGGCCGTTATGATAATGGATCCCGATTGCACCTCCATATCATATGCTGAGGCTTTTTTCTTAGCTATATACTCTGCAACAGCCGAACCTTGCAATTCGGCTGGGTAGTTTTCGTCCACATCCTTTGTCAATACGGTGAACGATAATCCTGCACGATTCAAAAGTTCCTGTCGCCTAGGCGAGGCAGAAGCCAATATCAATGGTTTTTCGAATTGTAACAACGCGGTTTTTTTAGGCGGTGAGGTAGAACACGACCATTGTAAGCAATCCCATGGCCATGATGAGCTTATTGAGTTTAGATAGCCTTTCAAACATTTTCTTGGTCTTGGCCCTTAAAAGCAAACCGCACATGGTAATCAATGGCAATTGGACCATCAAGCAAACGAAGTAAAATGATAATGGATTTTCCCATTGTGATGTGATGTATTGAACCGCGCCTATCAGTGCAGCGGTTATCAAAGCCACTAAGGCTGCTACTATGGCTGCAAATCGTGTTCCTGCCACCACAGCTAGCGTTTTAATGCCAAATGCGGCGTCGCCTTCCATATCCTCACAACTTTTGATGATTTCGCGAGATAAGCTTAACAGGAAAGCGAAAACGGCATAGCCGATGACGAATATCCGAATAGGTTCGTTATTCGATGCTGTTTCATCAGCGAACATGGGCATGGCTACGGCAAAGGCGGTTAAACTCGAAACTATTACATTCCCTAAGACGGGAATTCGCTTGTAATCTACCGCATAAAAGTATAGTAATCCGCAGCTCACGGCTGTGGCAAGAAACGCCCTTGATTTGATCGAGCCATCTCCAACAATAAATGCGAAAACAACTGCGGCTATGGTAAAAATGAAATAGATCAATCGTGCATTTTTGTTCCCGATTTTTTCAAGTCCGCGGTCTTTGCCGTTAACCCGATCGGTTTCCACATCCATCAAGTTGTTTATGATGTAGCCAGATGCAGTAGCTAGAACTACGGCGAGTGTCAACAGGTTGAATTTCGCTTTACTGAGTGAAGACTCCAATCCATTCAATTCAAGGATTGGTAATATGAGCATGTGTCTCGACAACAGCATGGCGCCACATAACATGACGAGGTTCCCAATGCGAACCAGTCTGAATAGGGATAAAAAGGTTTGAAATATTTTCATTGCCACTTTCCGTGCAACCTCAGCACCTGTTCAATCACATCGCGCACGCAGCCATCTCCTCCGTTTAACGGCGAAACATAAACACTGGCTTTCCTAATATCGGAAGCGGCATCAAACGGGCAGCAGGGAACGCCGCAATGATTGAGCATAGGCAAGTCAGGCATGTCATCACCCATTACAAGAACATCTTCCGGTTTTGAGCCGAATCGCTCAAGCACTTCGGTCAGTACGGATATTTTGTTCGCCACACCCATGTGAACTTCCTGTACGCCCAATCGCTTCAGCCGAACAGGTACGCCAGAAGAATGCCCCCCTGAAATGATTGCCATGCGATAGCCAGCCTTGATGGCAAGTTGCATGGCATAACCATCTCGTATGTTCATCCTGCGTAGGAACTCGCCGTCTGGCATCACCAACAGAGAGCCGTCAGTCAAAACACCGTCCACATCGAAAACGAAAGTGGATACTCTCTTGAGTCTTTCTTTGAAATTGATGTCCATATCGCAAGGATATGAAAAAAGCGCGAAAGCCTAACCTTTTAAGGGCTTATTCTTATGAACAGCAGCTATGCTCTTTGTCAATGTGGTATAAAGTCTAATAGCTTCTGGATGATATGCAAGAAATTCCAAGTGCTTTTTAATGGTTTTTTGGTCGCCGCGCTTGGCTGGTCCTGTTTGAACATCCGCAGGGCTATGGGTAAAAGCATTTTTAACCGTTGTTTGGGCCAGCTTTTTCAAGATGTTGAATGGGATCCCGACTTGATTGGTAATTGTTGAGGCTATACCCAATAAATGGTTGGTGAAGTTGTTGGTGAAGACCGCAGCAGCATGAACCGCCATTCTCGTTTTAGAGTCCATCACGTAAACCTCTTTAGATATCGAATCAGCCACACTCAATAAGGATGCGAGGGTTTTTTCATCAGTTGCCTCTAGGCAAATGGGTATGTTCTGAAAATTGATATTCCTTTTTCCATTCATGGTGTCTAGAGGATAAAAAACACCACTGCTTTTTATTCTATTCAATGCCGATATGTCAACGGTTCCTGATGTGTGCACCACAATTGCTTTGGCACTCTTCAGCGATTTTGCAACAATGTGAGTTGCGTCATCGTGAACGGTTAGCAAGATCAAATCTGTGTTTTTGGGAATCTGCAATGTGCTTGAAAAATCACATCCAAGGTAACCTGCCAAAGATGATCCGCTTTTCGCATTACGGGAGTAAAGTCCTGTGATCGTATGTCCGCCACGCAGCAGGGCAGGAGCCAAGGCATTGGCCATCCTTCCCGAGCCTATGACGAAAATCCTCATGCGGATAACTGGTCTATTTTCTGTCTTCGCAAATCGCGGAAGCGTTTTCTTACAGCCATCATAGACCCAAGGATAAGCAGAATGCAGCCAATCCACAATACATTGATGTAAGGGAAAATGATTGCTTTCATGATGATGAATTCCCGCTTGTTTTCTTTTTTCTCGGCGATAGAGATGATGGCGTTACCATTGTCTGGATCGATGTTGATAAAGGCGATTTTCAAACCCAGGTCCTCCACAATGGTTTCCTTGGAGAATACTCTTTGGCCACGGATGATGAAGAGCGGATTGAATTCGCGCACCTTGTTGTTCACATCCATGATTTCCAACTTGGCGGCAACGGCAATGTCGTTCTCCTCCAATCCCAAGGTCTTACGGTCAACATCTACAGAGATCCCTTTGAACTTGAAAGCAACCAAGGAGTTGCTGGTGGCTATCGTGTCACCGGCTTGGATTGTATCTATTTTGGCTTCATGGTATTCGCCTGCGCCCTCTGGTTTTTCAAGGCTTTCCATATCGGCATAGGTGATATGGGTGTATATGTCCTTGTCGAAGAAATGACGTGTGGATGGTTCGGCCACATTTCCCATTCGAGGGTTCAACTGTATACGGGGTTGCAAGGTGAAAGCATGCTCCAATGTACCCGCCTCAAAATTCGGTTTGAAGTATTCGATATTGTAATATACGTTCACCCCTTCGCGCTCTTTGCTAGTATAGCTGATGAAGTATTTCGACATTTGAAGGGTGTCTCCTTGATGAAGCATGATGTTCTCATCGTTGGGGAAATCCTTGCCCAAATCCACATTCAGCAGGTTCTTACTTATTAACTCCTGTTTGCCATTCGTT
>JBKDSL010000064.1:0-12821 GCA_046340555.1 Bacteroidota bacterium | reverse complement strand
GGACTTGTAAAATCTCTCCAACCATAGCTCAGGCTTTATTTCAATATTCAAAAATCCCTTGACTACATTGAATCCGGAAATCCATTTGCCAGAAGAAACAAGTCCATTACCGATAACCTCTCCTACCTCCTCCGGTTTTTTCCCGGTGGATTTCGAAAGATTGAACACCACCAAGGTAATATCGCCTGGGAACTCCTTACGAGTTGCCTGAAAAACGAGTTTATCAGGTTCGATTTCCGGACCGAACGTATTCTTAAAAATGTCGGCTATTTCAATGCCGAGTTCCCTTTCAAAAACCATAAATATTAATCAAGTGGTTAATTGACTCACTACCC
This sequence comes from Bacteroidota bacterium, assembly GCA_046340555.1. Taxonomy (GTDB): domain Bacteria; phylum Bacteroidota; class Bacteroidia; order AKYH767-A; family OLB10; genus JALRAP01. The sequence goes on along the minus strand of JBKDSL010000064.1, from coordinate 12,486 downwards.
GTTGGAGGATTTCGAAAGTATTTTCAGCCATCAGGTTTTCCTTATCTAGCGTAGGATTTACTTCGGCTATCTCCATACAACAAACCTTTTCGTTTTGGACCAGTCGTACACAAAGACTTCCTGCCTCTTTCTCTGTGATTCCATTCCGAACAGGTGTGCCCGTTCCCTTAGAAATGGACGAATCCATACTATCGACATCAAATGAGACATATATGAGGCTGCAATGCGACAGATGAGCCAAAGCATCCCGTGAGATTTTCTCAACTCCATTCCGTTTTACATCATTGGTTGTGAAAATCCTAACCTTGTGTTTCTTCAACAGATAGGACTCCTCCGGTTCTACATCCCTTAGGGAAATGTAAACCATGTCTTTGTAAGTAATTTTCGGGGTGATGCCGCCTATTTTCTTGAATTTGGTCCACAAGTCGATGGTTTCCTTGTCAGGTTTATTGATTCGTGACTGCAAGTTATCTTCTCCAAGGGAGGCGGCCAAAGGCATTCCGTGCATATTTCCGGTTGGAGTCGTGAATGGTGAATGGAGATCCGCGTGGGCATCTATCCAAATAACCCCAAGCTTGTGTTGTGGAAACGCTTGGCGAATTCCTGCAATGGTACCGGTAGCAGTGCTGTGGTCGCCAGCCAATACGATTGGAAACGACTTCGACTTAAGCGTGGAAGCCACTTCATTGCAAATCCGTTCGCATGTGCCAATTATTCCCTTGAGCCTTTTCGCATATGGTGTGCCTGGGTTGGCAAATAGTAGTTGGTTTTCTGTTTTGATTTCAACGGAATCATGTTTGTTGAAAAGCGAACTACCATAGTCGAGGGCAGCAATTTTAATGGCATCTACTCCAAGGCTTGCGCCCCGAGTTCCAGCCCCTATTTCTGACTTAACCTCTATGAACTTCACGTTTTTAATCATACTGGTGTTCGATTTAAACTATTGAATTTAACATCCGAGTTACTTACATTCGCAAAAAATTCACAATCCAAGTTACTTGAATTAATGAAAAATCGCTACGCTGATCTAATTACACAAACATTTGACTTCCCTCAGGAGGGTTTTGAGGTGATAGATAACAATCTGCATTTCAATGGTATACCTTTAATGGACATCATTGAGCAATACGGAACGCCTTTAAAAATCAGCTATTTACCGAAAATCAGCGAGCAGATCCAAAAGGCCAAGCGGTTGTTCAATGTAGCCATGGCCAAGGCCGATTACAAAGGTAAATATACTTACTGTTACTGCACCAAAAGCTCCCACTTTTCATTTGTACTGGATGAGGCGTGCAAGAACGACATCCATTTAGAGACTTCTTCAGCCTTCGACATACCCATAATCCGTAACCTGGAAGAGCGCGGCAAAATCAACAAAGAGGTTTTTGTGCTTTGCAATGGCTTTAAGAGACCTGTTTACACTCAAAACATCAAGGAGTTGATTCAAGACGGGTTTACCAATGTGATTCCCATCTTGGATAACATGAATGAGCTGGCTTCTTACGAGGATATTTACAAGAATAACAAGTTCAAGATTGGCATTCGCATTGCAGCAGAAGAGGAACCGAATTTTGATTTTTATACATCCCGGCTGGGAATCAGGTACACTGAGATAATTGATTACTACAAGAATGTCATAAAAAAGACCCCGAACATCGAGGTCAAGCTATTGCATTTTTTCATCAATACAGGTATTCGCGACACAGCATATTATTGGGCCGAATTGGAGCGTTGTATAAACTTGTATTGCGACTTGAAAAAAGTGTGTCCTGAATTGGATTCGCTGGACATCGGAGGAGGCTTCCCAATTCGCACTTCGCTTAGTTTCGATTTCGACTATCAGTATATGGCTGATGAGATTGTAAGGCAAATAAAATCCATATGCGATCAGCGCAAAGTCATGGAACCGAACTTATATACCGAATTCGGATCCTTCACAGTTGGCGAAAGTGGAGCTATACTTTTCAATGTAACTGAGGAGAAAAGACAGAATGATAAAGAGACTTGGAACATGATCGACAGCTCCTTCATCACCACACTTCCCGACACTTGGGGAATCAAACAGAAGTTCATTTTGCTCAGCATCAATCACTGGGACAAGGAGTATCAACGTGTAAATTTGGGTGGTCTTACCTGCGATAGTGACGACTATTACATCATGGAAAGCGTTAAAAGCAGAGTGTTTTTGCCCATAGGAGAAAAGGATGAACCATTATACATCGGCTTTTTCCATACGGGTGCTTACCAAGAATCTCTGGGTGGGTACGGCGGTATACAACATTGTCTTATACCATCGCCTAAGCATGTGCTAATTGACCGCGATGAAAATGGAGAAATTGTGACAAGGTTGTTTGCCAAAGAGCAAAGTGCCAAGTCGATGATGAAGATCCTGGGTTATTGAGCCTGGTTACCGCGAAACCAATATACGCGTTCGCGTTACTTTACCAGCGCACTGAAGTTCCATCAAGTACAAACCAGAGGCAAGTTGATGATTGGCCAGGTTCAGACTCATCATATTGTTACCTGAATACAGCTCCCCTTTCCACACATTATCCACAATCCGACCATCAGGAGTTATCAATCTAATGGTAGCACCACCGTCTACAGAACTATTCAAAGAAATGGTTACCCAATCGTTGGCTGGGTTCGGAAATACAGACATGTTTCCAATCGGATTTCCTGACTCTGATACGGAAGTCAAGGTGCGAACACTATCTCGGTAAGTAACTGAAGAGATTTGAGGTGCGCCGCCGAAGGATCCTGCCGTCATCGTTATCTGCAACAAAGGGATATTCTTGGTTGTGCCCAACCATTTGTACTCTATGGTTGCCGGTGAGGGAAAATTGAAACCAAAACCTAAAGTATCCAAGAACAATGTGTCGTTTCCGGTTATGGATGATTTAATGCGAAGTGTATTGAAAGTGCCATAAGGGGTTATCAGTGTTCCCCATCCATCCACTTCCGAAACTCGCACCTGGTCGTGACCATAGTAGCCTAGGTTCGGTATGTTGATGTTGAAATCGGAAGGTGAGGTATCGGTATCACCGAAATTCATTGGAAATCTATAGAGGACATCCTTGCTGTTAAAGCCAATTGGAACACCAATACTATTGATAGTTGCCCCATATCCCGTTTGCTGGTAAAGCGTAGTTGATTTGTAATAAAAGGCAACCACGTCACTTACGGTAACACCCCCACCTAGTGGCACATTGGGTACTCCAAGATTTCCCTTTTTGGCTTGATTCGCCCTATTGCTATTTAAGGCAAAATCAGCAAAATACAGGGCATATGTTCCCCCTGTTGACGAAACAGTTCTAAAAGTATCGATATCTTGTGAAACAGGCTGAAGGAAGGAGAAATCCCAGGTGAAGTTTGCCCCAGTTGGCACCGGATCGATTGCAGGAGTTATCTGGGCATTGCTAAACCTGAATGTATCATTGGCAGCGGGAATGGCTGAGCTTCCAATGGTAATCTGTGCGTTGCTGAAATTGGCAACAATTACCAAGTAGAGGGCTAGTATTACTTTCTTCATTTTGGTTTTTTGATTCAAACAAAATTACAATTTAAAACACAGCCTACTTATTATTTTTTCGAATGAAGTGCCTACAAACACAACATGTTTTGAAATAGCACGTTTTTTGAGCTTTACAATGGCTAATTTTGAAAAAAAGAGAATCGGTGCACAGGATACTAATAAGTTTGATTATCAGCATTATAAGCTTTTCCCATTATTCCAAAGCACAGGTAGTTAACAAAGGTCTTGTTCAATTTTCAGGAGTTGTTGTAACTGGCGACAGCCTACAGCCTGTTCCCTATTCCAGTATCATAGTACGGGGAACCTATAGGGGTACCATCAGTGATTACGGTGGATTTTTCTCCTTCGTAGCCCAAATGGGCGACACCATCGATTTTTCGGCCGTAGGTTTCAAAAAGAGCAGCTTTGTTATTCCAGACACCTTGCAAACAGATCGTTATTCACTCATTAAAATAATGAGCTCCGATACCTTTTTGCTCAGAGAGGCAGTTATCTATCCTTGGCCCACAAAAGAACAATTCCGACAAGCATTTTTGGATTTAAGAGTACCTGATGATGATTTGGACCGTGCAAGAAGAAACATGGCACTTGAGGAAATGCGTGAATTAATGGTAACCCTGCCCATGGATGGAAGTGGCAATTACAAGACGATGCTTCTTGAAAGACAAACCAAGGTTTATACCAATGGACAATATCCTGCTATCAGCTTATTAAATCCGATTGCATGGGCACAGTTCATCGAATCCTGGCAACGAGGGGATTTCAAAAGGAAAAACAAAGATTGAGACTCAAAGTATGCAAGTCGTGAACTCCCTTTCCCGTTTACTGGCTGTAACATTAATCTGTATTTCAGGTTGGGTAAATGCTTATGGGCAAGGAACTGCCACCTTATATGGAATTGTTAAGGATGCCGCAGGCAAACCCTTACCGGGAGTGAATGTGGCAGTATTTGGAAAATCAGGAGGTATGGCTACTCCGGGAGATGGAAAGTATTCGATCTCTGTGCCCTCAGATACTGCTATAGTGGTTCGTTTCACGTCCATTGGCTTCAATTCAGAGTCGGTCAATTTAACGCTCACAAACGGGGAGAGCAGACTTCTAGACGTTAAGATGACCATCAGCTCCACCCCACTTCCTGAGATCGAAGTGAAGGATAAACGGCGCGATAACCTCACGATGGTGCCAATCGACCCTAAAACCATTTCAGTATTGCCTAATACTACAGGAAGTTTCGAGGCCGTATTGAAAACATTTGCTGGGGTTGTATCAAACAATGAACTCTCGTCACAGTACTCCGTGAGAGGTGGCAATTTCGATGAAAACCTGGTCTATGTAAACGACATCGAAGTTTTCAGGCCAATATTGGTTAGATCCGGTCAGCAAGAAGGCTTGAGTTTTATTAATCCAGACCTAGTGTCTGCGGTTAGCTTTAGTGCAGGTGGTTTTGATGCCGTATATGGAGATAAGCTATCAAGCGTATTAGATGTGAAATACAAGTCGCCTACCAAATTCGGTGGCTCGGCGTATGCTTCATTGCTGGGTGGCGGGCTACATCTAGAAGGAGTAAACAAATCAAAAAACATAAAATACTTATTCGGGGCAAGGCAGAAGTCCTCCAAATACCTTTTCAATTCTTTAGAAACAAAAGGAGAATATAAGCCATCCTTCAGTGATGTGCAAGGTCTATTTACCTTGAACCTGAATAAGAAAAACGATTTAACATTTTTAGGGAATTACTCTTCCAACAAATACGAAATAATCCCCGCTAACAGACAAACTGAATTTGGAACTATCAATCAGGCTTTAAGGCTCACCATGTATTTTGAGGGCAAAGAAGTCGACCAGTATTCATCAGGTACCGGTGCACTATCGTTTACACATCGTTATTCCGATAGTTCCTGGGTAAAAGCCATAGGCTCCTATTACAAGTCTGTCGAAAGCGAAAATTTTGACATTTTAGGTCAATACTACATCGATGAGCTTGAGAAGGATTTGGGTTCCGATAATTTCGGAGAAACGGCTTTCAATTTAGGAGTCGGAAGTTTCTTGGAACATGCCAGGAATAATTTGGATGCTTCCATTTACAACTTTGATTTGAAAGCATACAAAGAACGCAAACGTGGCACTTGGCAATTCGGACTACAAACCCGTTTGGAAAACATTTCCGACAAATTAAGCGAATGGGAATATCTCGACTCCGCTGGATATGCTATTCCTAATCCACCTGATAATATCGGACAACCATCTGATCCAAATCAAATTCTAGAGTTCCAAGAGGTCATAAAATCCGACACCACATTGAACAATTCTCGTTTTGCGGCCTATGCAATGTACAGTTTCAATTTTGGCTCAAAAGATCAATATGCGCTCAATTCCGGTTTAAGGGCATCTTACCGATCTCTTTCAGATGAATTGTTATGGAGTCCTAGATTGAGCCTATCATTCAAACCCGATTGGAAAAAGAACTTCCTATTCAAACTCGCAACAGGAGTTTACTACCAACCACCATTTTACCGCGAGATGCGAGACTTTGAAGGGAATCTAAATACCGATTTGAAATCGCAAAGATCCATGCATTTTGTTGCTGGAATGGAATATACTTTTCTTGCCTGGGGGCGGGAGTTGAAGTTTGTATCCGAGATATACTACAAGAAACTAGACAACATGGTTCCCTACAAGGTAGAGAATTTGAGACTTCGGTATTTTGCTAATAACAACTCTTCTGGATATGCAACCGGTGCGGATTTCCGTATAAACGGAGAATTTGTTCCAGGTATAGAATCATGGGCCAGCCTATCATTGCTCAAGACAATAGAGGACATCAGTAATGATTTTTATTACACTTACTACAATAGTGATGGACAGGAAATAGTTCCAGGTTTCACTTTCAATAACACTCCTGTGGATAGTGTAAAATCAGAACCAGGCAAAATCGCACGGCCTACAGACCAACGTGTCACCTTCAGCGTTTTCTTTCAAGATTACCTACCTAAAAACCCTTCCTACCGAATGAGTTTGACTTTGGTATATGGAACTGGGCTACCGTTTGGTCCTCCCGGAAGCGATCGATATAAGGATGTTTTGCGTTACCCCTCCTATCGCCGTGTAGACATAGGATTCTCCAAAACAATTATTGAAGAGGATGAAGTAAAGAATTTCAGATTCAAATTAGCCAACAAATTGAATTATTTCTCCATTGGATTGGAAGTATTTAATCTGTTGCAGGTGAATAACACGGTATCCTATTTGTGGGTGACTGATGTAACGGACCGGACTTATGCCGTACCTAATTACCTCAGTGCACGAACACTCAACATACGCTTGAACGCCCGGTTTTAATCAGGAAACATAGCTTCCGGTCTTCCCATTGCTAAAGCCAATGGCCTGTAAACCCACGGCTGAAAAATAGAGAGGCAGTACCAAGAATTCTGCGCTATCGAAATGGTCAGTGAAAATCACTGTTGCCAACAAGGCATCACTTGCCATAAACAAAAGAGCTCCTGAAAGGATTAGAAAATAGGATTCTTTCCCATGGTGCATCATGCGCATGGCGGCCGAGATTGCCATGATCACTATCAAGGCGCAATAAATAAAAACCGGAAAAACCAATTCACCGAAATAATCGCGATTCAGAATAAAGAATTCGGCGCCGAACACCAGAACCAAAGTACCACAGGCCAATTGTCCCCAGTGTCTTTTCTCTTTAATTGCTGAAACCGGCACACCTGACACTAATGAACCAATGAACCCGACATGCGCTAGAGCAAAACAGAGCATTCCTGCTAAAAACCAGCCATTTCCAAAAGGATATCCATCGGCAATCGCCAAGCAAATGTCTCCTAAACAGCACATCAAAAACGCCAAACCGACAAATTTTGGAATATTACCAACATAACCGTTTGCTTTGACTTGGGAATAAGCAAACCAAGCACACAAAACAGCAGGAATGGGCTTCGAGATAAGCATCAGTAAATCCAAACTAAAATGGTCGGCAAAAAGTACCATAATAGAGACGGGCACGAACGCCAAAAGGAACTTGTGTTTATCCAAAATCTAAAAGCGCTTTCAATCGCTAAATCCAAAATTGCAAAAAAGACTCGAAAAAATCAATTAGGGTCAGCAAATTCCGGATTGGTAAGGAATTTATTGTCGGTGAGTGTACGAAGGAAACTGATGATGTCTGCCTTTTCTTGAGTAGTGAGCGAAATTCCACCTGTAAGGACAGGATCTAAAGTAGTTGAGGGCTTTACACCATTGACGTAATGATCCAAAACCTTGTCTAGAGTATTCAAAGAACCATCGTGCATGTATGGGTAGGAAACCTCGATGTTCCTGAGTGATGGAACCTTGAATTTACCGGAATCAGCTGGTGATTGGGTAATTAGTGCCCTGCCTGGATCATCTTGAAATATAGAATCCAAACCATTGTTTCGGAATGACAAATCTGTGAATAACGGCTCGGTATGACATGAAGCGCATTTTTGTCTGAAAAGATTCAGTCCATTAAGTTCTTGGGAGGATAGTTGTCCACCTGATTCACCGCGAACGTACTTGTCATATTTGGAATCAGCCGAAACGAGTAGTGACATAAACTGAGCCATAGCTTTAAGCATCATTTGAGAGGTGATGGAATCACTTCCATAAGCCTCAAGAAATAGATTCCTGTAGTTGTTGCTGGCTCTCAATTTATTAACTACATTGATCAACGTCTCATCCATTTCAATCGGATTGACTATGGGACTTATAGGCTGCACCTCAATGTGATTCACACCACCGTCCCAAAAAAAGCTATTATGCCATGCCAGATTGAACAAGGAGGGCGAATTACGGTTACCATTGAGGTTATCTATACCATGGCTTACTCGGTGATCAATGTGTGAAAATGCGCCGGCTTGTTGGTGACAAGAACCACATGAAATCGAATTGTCTCTTGATAAGATCGGGTCATAAAACAATTTGCGACCAAGTTCGAACCGGTTTCGATTTACCTCATTATTGTTGAAGTCATAAACAGGTGTTGGAAACCCACTAGGAATTTGGAAAACAATTGGTGCCTGCGGTTGAGGCTCTTCATTATCAGGCTCTCCACATCCTGCTAGATTTGCAAGAACAGAGGCGGAGCTTACTAAAAAAATGATTTTGAGCCTGTTGAATTTCATATACAAACAACAAATTTACGTTCTGTATTAACCCAATAGCATGAGGATTGTTCTTAAAGATAAAAATTATTTAAAACCGATTCACTTCACAAGAATTTAACCTTTGATATTCAGCGACTTAAGTCCGGCACAAATTTGGTAAAAATTGAGGCTCAAAATAGTGTCGTGGTTATCTTTGCCGGAGTCATCAATAGCCGAGAAATTATTTATGTCAAACAAAATCAAATTCAGGAAAACCCAGGATTTAACCTTTACTGATGTTCTGAACCAACGAATCCAAGATTACTTTCAATCCAACGGTATCTCCCCAAAAGGGAATTTCCTGATGTTCATTAAAGTGACTTTTTATCTGACAGGATTTTTCGGCTCCTACCTATTGATATATTTATCACAGGACAATTACATAGCATCCATAGCAAGCTGGTTGCTTATGGGACTTTTCACTGCATTTGTTGGATTCAACATATCACATGACGCGGTCCATGGATCCTTGTCGAAATTTCCTTTCATCAATAAAATGATGGGATATACTTTCAACCTAGCGGGAACCAACAAATACATGTGGAAAATCCTTCACAATGTGATTCATCACACCTACACAAACATACCTGGACATGATGAAGACTTGGAGCCTGTATCCTTGATTCGTTTGTCAACAGAAAATAAGCTCAAGAAGATTCATCGTTTCCAGCATTATTACGCTTACTTTTTCTACTGCCTCACCTCCCTATCTTGGGTTTTCAAAAAGGATTTCGTAACCTTTTTTCAAACCAAGCTGGGCAATTATGAAAACAAGAAGCATCCGATGCGCGAGTATTTCATACTGTTCGGGTTCAAAGCCCTGTATTTTGCCATGTTCCTTGTTTTACCAATAATGTACTCAGGCGCTCCGTGGTGGTTCTGCATTATTGGGTTTGTAGCGATGCATCTCATACAAGGCATCACTTTGGCAGTAGTTTTCCAGTTGGCTCACGTAGTAGAAGGCACTACTTTTCCAATGCCTGATGAGAATGGCGATGTAAAAAACAATTGGAACATCCACCAGTTGAACACTACGGCAAATTTCGCCATGAGAAGCAATCTTGCAACCTGGTTTTTCGGGGGATTGAATTATCAAGTTGAGCATCATTTGTTCCCTCATATCTGTCATATTCATTATCCCGCCATCGCGCCTTTAGTCAAGGAAACCGCACAAGAGTTTGGCATTTCATATCACGAGAATAAAACCATGTGGCAAGCCATCAGGTCGCACACCCGCATGCTTCGATTATTGGGAACTAACGAGTATCTCCCTGAACACAGACTAGCCAGCTAAAACAAACAAACATGGAATTATTCCATTTTCTAATTGATTTCATATTGCATATTGATGATCATCTGGGAGAAATCATACAGAACTACGGACTATGGATTTACGCTATCATATTCCTGATCGTATTTTGTGAAACAGGTCTTGTTGTTACCCCGTTTCTTCCTGGCGATTCTCTTCTGTTTGCTACAGGAGCAATCATCGCAGCTCAACCTGAAGCAGGTTTGAGTTTTTGGGTCATGTATGGGATAATATTCGTTGCTGCCGTTATTGGTGATGCTACCAATTACCACATAGGCAAATTCATTGGTGACGGTGTTTTCAAAAAGGAAAGCAAGTACATCAAAAAAGAATACCTTGATAAGACCAGGATCTTTTATGAAAAGCATGGCGGGAAAGCCATTGTATATGCTCGATTCGTCCCTATCATCCGGACTTTCGCACCGTTTGTTGCCGGTGTTGGCACAATGGAATACAAGCGCTTTTTCTTCTACAACGTTTTCGGCGCATTCCTATGGGTCACGTTGTTTCTTGGTGCAGGCTTCCTTTTCGGAAACCTGGATTTCATAAAGAACAATTTCAGCGTGGTAATATTGACCATCATTTTCGTTTCCTTGACGCCCATTCTTATAGAGTTTATCAAGGCACGTCGCCAATCCTGAACTTACATCTTCAAAAAAAACATAATAAATGAAAAAGTTCATTCTGACTTTTTGTGTTTGCACAACAATTGCATGCATTCCTTCATACGGACAAACCAAAGAAGAAAAGTGGGACGTTAACAATCCACCAGGCTCATATACTGAAGCAACCTTTAATGTGAATGAGGGCACCTGGATGAATTTGGATGTAAGTCCGGACGGCAAAGAAATCGTGTTTGACCTTCTAGGCGACATTTACATCATACCTATCGCCGGGGGTAAAGCGAAAGCCCTTAGAACAGGTTTTGCCTACGAAGTTCAGCCTAGGTTCAGTCCGAACGGTCGCCAAATTTCTTTTACATCTGATGCAGGCGGAGGTGACAACATTTGGGTAATGGACAAAGATGGAAGTAATCCAAAGCAAGTTACCAAGGAGGATTTTCGGCTCTTGAACAACGCGGTTTGGTCCCCAGAAGGCAATTATATCGTTGCTCGAAAGCATTTTACATCGGGCCGCTCATTAGGAGCAGGAGAATTGTGGATGTATCATTTGAATGGTGGCGATGGCATCCAACTAACAAAAAGAAAAAACGATCAGCAAGATCTTGGAGAACCAAGTTGGGCTTCTGACGGGAAATACATCTATTACAGTGAGGACATGTATCCCGGAGGATATTTCCAATACAATAAAGATCCAAATAACCAGATCTATGTCATTAAGCGCTACGACACGCATACTGGTGAAATTGAAACTGTAACAGGGGGCTCGGGTGGGGCCTTTAGACCACAAATTTCACGCGATGGAAAGAAACTTGCTTTTGTTAGACGTGTGAGGGAGCAAAGTGTTCTGTTTATTCGGGACGTCATATCCGGAGAAGAATGGCCTTTATATTCGGAGTTGAGCAAAGATCAACAAGAGGCTTGGGCGATATTCGGTGTTTATACCAATTTCAATTGGATGCCCGGCGATAAGGAAGTAATAATCTGGGCCGGAGGTAAATTGAAAAAAATAAATACAGAATCCTTATCAGTAACTGAAGTTCCTTTTGATGTGGATTGCAATCACAAGATCATGGATGCCTTGCGCTTTAAGCAAGTTGCGGCTCCTGATTCCTTTGATGTAAAGGCAATTCGTCAAGCTGTTACAAGTCCAGACGAAAAGACCTTGGTGTTCAATGCAGCTGGCTACCTATGGAAAAAGTCTTTACCAAATGGAAAACCAACTCGACTTACCGATGGTGCTGATTTCGAATTCGAACCTTCTTTTTCGCCTGACGGAAAAACGATTTTGTACGTTTCATGGAATGATGAACAAACAGGGGCCATCCATTCTATTCCGTTGTCTGGTGGAAATCCTAAGAAAATAACTTCTGAAAAAGGAATTTACAGAACACCGCGTTACTCACCTGATGGAAAGCAAATCATCTTTGAAAAGGAAAACGGAAACGACCACCAAGGTTTCGCATTTTGTGTGGATCCAGGCATTTATTTGATGTCATCTGCAGGCGGACCGGCAAAACGCCTGGTTAAAGACGGTTCAAACCCGAGTTTTGACAAAACAGGGAAACGCATCTTTTACATAGGATATCAAGGTGGTGGCAGAGCCTTAAAAAGTATTGGTGTGGATGGATTAGATGAGCTAATCCACTTCACAGGGAAATTTGTAACGGCTATGGTGCCAAGTCCTGACAATGATTGGGTGGCGTTCATAGAATATCACAAAGTTTATATAGCGGCATTTGCCCCAAGTGGCAAAGCAATAGAGGTCTCTGCCGGGATGAAAGCAGTGCCAGTCGCTCAAACTGCTCGTGACAATGGAATGAGTTTGCAATGGTCTAACGG
>JBKDSL010000063.1:0-3526 GCA_046340555.1 Bacteroidota bacterium | reverse complement strand
TAAAATTCCGTCTTCTTGACCTGCAGCATTATAATTAAAGTTATCAATGAAAGAAGCCAAGGTGCCGTTGCCATCAGCTCCCGTAACAGAAGTGGATTGCACCCAAGTAGCAGCATTATCTAGGTTTTCAACAGTCCAGTTCAATGGAGGGAATACGGCTGCTTGGAAAGTTTCGGTCAATGGAATTGAACTGGCAACTCCTACTGACAAGGCAGTGTTTTGAGTAACGGTAGAACTGCCGAATCCATTGGAAACCGTAAGTTGAATGTCGTAGTTTCCGGGAACTGTAAAAGTTATGCTTGGATTTTGGGATGATGAACTGGTTCCGTTCGCAAATGTAAAACCACTATTTGGAGTAACCACCCAATTCCAGGAAACTGGAAGATTTGTTGACAGGTCTGTTATATTAATGGTTTGGCCGACACAAATATTGGTAGGATTTACGTTGAATGCGGCTACTGGAGGGGCGCTGGTGTCATACACGAATATGTCATCAATTGCCATATCGCTGGCAAAATCCAAACCAGTTACACCTCTGAATCTCACATTTATGATTTGTCCGTTGTAAGCCGCAAGGTTCAAAGAACCCAACTGCCAAACATTACCCAAGTTACCCGACAAAACTGGATAGGCGTCGAGTATCCTATTGCCGTTTACATATATATCGGTGTGTAGTTCACCCATATTGGCTCCAAATAAATGGTACCAGAATTCAAATACTGGATTGTTAGCTCCCGCTAGGTTGATACATGGTGAAACCAATATCGCCTCTTGGCTAAAGCATGCGGAGCCTTCTAGGTAAACATACTTTCCAGCTGCAGTTCCTGGATTATGATCCACGTCTGGGCCTGTATTGGCTGATGGTGTAACACCAGCATTTACCCTCCAATCAATATCATCACCATCTCCGTTTGCCAGGTTTACCCAACCATTGGTGAGTGCACATACGGTGGTGGCACAATTGTTTGCTGTAGCACAGTTTGTTTGAGTTTCAAAATTTTCACTGTATGGAAGGTTTACAATTGCTCCTGATGATACTTGAATATTAGTGATCGAGGAATCATTGAATGAATTGCCATCTCCAACCAAACCGGTCCATACTTGCAAATCATACGCATTCGGATTTGACAGATCCAAGGTGCTTGTAAAGGTGTAATTTGCAAATCCACCGGATGCAATCGTTCCGGTAGCGACTTCATTTATGGGTGCCGCACCGTTTAGAGAATATGAGACGGGAACATTGCTTATGGGTGTTAACCCATCATTGTCGATACGAACGGTAATTGGTACGTTGGTAAGACCTTGGCAGCTCTGCAATGTGTTAGCTGGACTCACCAATTGATTAATTGAGGCATCCAAAGCAATCGGACAAGAGAACACACCAGGAGCCTTGTAAACAGCGTTAGCCCTTCTTCCTTTTGTGTTGTCGGGGGTGATGGCTCGTACACTGAACCATTGACCAACAGTTGGATTGGTGCCAGTTACAACAGCTGAAGTGGTGGTCGAATAGGCAGAAGAATCCATGTACATGGCTCCCAACTTACTTACCTCGTAACCTATGGCTCCAGGTACTGCATTCCATACAAGTCGTACGGAGTCTGGACATGCCCAATCCACTGTGATATTTGAAGGCAATCCGATAATTGAGAATGTTTCTGTGCTTTGGCCTGTAAATCCATTTCTTGTTACACGAACAAGGGCTTGTCCAGTAACAGCAGCCGGAACAGTCCAATTGTAGTAACGTTGAGCCGCAGGAATTGTAGATGTTACGGTAGTCCAATTTGAACCGTTGTCAATGGAATAATCCATTGTAAATGTTCCTACATTACCATAAGTATCCCAACGGATGGTTTCAGTTTCGCCAGGAACAAATCCCTCATACCCTATAGGGTATGTTACTTCGATTGATTCACTTCTGAATTCATAAACCAAGTAGTATTTCTGTGGTCCTTGTGGCACAAGGAATCCATCGACGTTGATGGTATAAACTCCTGCAGTAGGATCATCTATGGTTACTTGTTCCGCATTATTGAGGTTATCTGTTCCCCTGACCGCATTTGCATTAAGTGTGGTGGCATTGGGTGCGGGATTCAGTACCCACGGCTGAAATTGGTTCGAAGTTGGGTCAGTAACAACACAATTCAGGTCGTTTACAAGTGCCTTGGCAGCCAAAGGATCACCTTCCACATCACTCCAATAGATCATTACACGAAGCTGTTTGGTATTTGCAGGAACGGTAATATTATGAGTAGCGGATCCTCCTTGTGAAATCAAACCTGATGCATATCGATTTTCTTCAAGAATTGTTACAGCCCTTAGGGCATTTACCCTACCCCATCCAAATCGGTAATCAGGACCTGGGTTTCCCAAATCTTCAGCAGAATTCAATAAGCAGGCCTTTAATAGAGCGCCCTCAGCATTTTGTCCACCATTTAATTCTCGGTGTGCCTGATGAAGTTGGGATAGGATTCCGGCTACTCCAGGACAGGCCGCGGATGTGCCACCTCCGGTTTGGTATGTGTTGGGTCCGTTTGTTGACAGCTGCCCCACTCCATTTGCACAGATATCAGGTTTTACCCTTCCATCTTCAGATGGACCGCGGCTTGAACTTGATTCCAAAACATCGAGGTAGCTCAAATTACCACATGCAATAACGTTTTTTCCTTGCTTATAGCCTCCCGTGATATTTCCCCAACCGCTGCCTGCTCCATAGTTGCAATTACCGGTTCCATTATTTCCTCCGGAATAAACATGCATCAAAGTTGGATTTTGGTTAAGTATTTGGTCGCCAGTCTGTGTATCGGTTGAGTAATCATTGCAACCTTGAGAATAAGAGGTAGACGTTACCATAACACCAAGTGTTTGGTTTGTTGTCGGCGAATTCAAGACGTGGTTGTAACCACCGATGTCATAAATGTATATAAAGGCACCTGTACCCATTCCCCTAATGGTTGGATTAAGATTCCCTGCTCCCATTAAAATTCCAGCAGTCATATCGCCATGCGTACCAGAATTAGCTGTTGCATTTGACTGATCGATTCTACCGGAATAATCGATGTGTGGACCTACTGGTCCGTCATCCGCCAGAGCGACAGAAACGCCTGTTCCATCATAATGCCTACCCATTGGGGAATCAGAATTGATTGCGTTTGACCTATGCAGTGAGCGACCTTTTTCATCATCAGAAACAGATGGAGGTGCTACAGGCTCTAAACCGTTAACAAATGGTAGAGATGCGAAATCCATTATTTTGTAAACTGGTATGCGCACCTCGAACCACCTACTGTAATCATAGCGTCGTAAAATGTTGGCTCCATTTGAAACAAGTAGATTTTCGGCAATATTTGCATCAACGGTTTTGTGATATCTGACCACCATATCTACAGTACCTTGTTGTTTTATGGCCCATTCGGGGATGTTACCGGAGATCAGGTCGCGATGCATTTTCCAATTAGGGTTGAATGCAACAACCGAATGTGCGGCGACATCAGCCAAAGCACGAAGATTAGCTGTCGTTTCAATCGAA
>JBKDSL010000062.1:0-1473 GCA_046340555.1 Bacteroidota bacterium | reverse complement strand
AGCGCTCAAAGCGGATGACCCTGAGTTATTGCTTTTGGATGCGGGTGATATGTTCCAAGGCACTCCTTACTATAACTACTTCAAGGGGGTTCCTGAATTGAAAATCATGAATTTACTTGGTTATGATGCGGGAATCTTAGGCAATCACGAATTTGACAACGGCACATCCGGATTGGCCTCGGTCATTCCAATTGCCAAATTTCCAATCCTGAATTGCAATTATGGCTTGGAAGGCACCGAATTAAAGGGATTAATCAAACCTTACCAGATCTTCAAGAGGAAGGGTCTGAGAATTGGGGTATTTGGACTAGGCATCAATCTGCAAGGATTGGTAGATCGGAAGTTATCTGGCAATGTAGTTTATTACAAGGCTGAAGTCGCTGCACAAGAAACATCCAAAATGCTCAAAGTGGAAAAGAAATGCGATTTGGTTATTTGCCTTTCCCACATCGGATTCCAATACAGTGGAAACCAAATATCAGATTTGAGGTTGGCACGTATGTCTGAACATATCGATATTATAATCGGCGGTCATACCCATACCTTTTTGGACGAACCTGTAATCGAGTTAAATTCAATAGGAAAAAAAGTTTTGGTCTCTCAAGCAGGCTGGGCAGGTTTGAGATTAGGAAAAATTTCTGTGAAATTTGCTAAAGAATCCAAAGAAAAAATGGAATTGACGGGCACAGTAATGGAATTCAAAAAAACAAGTGCCAAATAAATATTTTTATTATTTTTTTTAACGAAATTTTGTGTAATATTACATCCCCAATCAGCCGGTTTTTCCCGGCACATTACACAAAAATTAACCAGTTAAGAAACCAGTTCAATACGTATGCAGAAGTCTTTGGAACAGGTATGGGAAAATTGTCTTGCCCTCATTCGGGACAATGTTAGTGCCCAAAATTTCAAAACCTGGTTCGAGCCAATCAAACCTGTCAAGTTGGACAACAAGGTTCTCACCATTGAGGTACCTAGTCAGTTCGTCTATGAATGGTTGGAGGAACATTATCTCGATCTTCTCAGGAAATCCATTAAACAGCAACTTGGTCTACAAGGTCGTTTGGAATACTCCATCGTTATGGAGAATAACCAAAATGCCTCCCAGCCCTACACAGTTAAGATGCCTGCTAAAAACAACAGCAGTCTCAAGAACTCTCCAGTTGCCATGCCCTTGGATATCGGCTCAACCATTCGCAACCCTTTTATCATTCCCGGGCTCAAAAAGCTTGATGTAGATTCACAGCTAAAGTCCTCCTTTTCATTCGACAACTTCATTGAAGGTGATTGCAACCGATTGGCGCGTTCTGCCGGTTATGCCGTTTCCAATAAGCCCGGCGGAACATCTTTCAACCCGCTCCTTATATACGGCAACACTGGACTGGGGAAAACCCATCTAGTACATGCTATAGGTATTGAGATCAAAAACACCCATCCTAACAAAACCGTTCTTTACGTTCCAGCAGATCGTTT
>JBKDSL010000061.1:0-10065 GCA_046340555.1 Bacteroidota bacterium | reverse complement strand
TTCATGCACTTGAAAAACGAAAAAGTTTCTTTCAAATACTCCATTCTACTTCCGTTTTTCCTCATCCTTTATTTCATAGTGATGGCGATTGCAGAAGGTAATTACCTGAACTTTATCGGGTAATCGTTGTTTAATGTTTGAATGAAACCTGCTCGACCGATTACCAAAATCTTGGTGATCGCCGCAATTCTTACGATTCCTTCCATTGCTTACCTGTTGATTTCAACCGGGTCGAACGACTACGAACGGTTGGAAATTTTCGGACCAAGAGACCCTGGAGCAAATCCCGGAGATACAATTTATCATAAGCTTACCCCATTCATTCTCACTGATCATCTTGGGAACAACTTTAGCTCCAGTGATATGGAGGGGAGTATTTTTATAGCAGAGTTTTTCTTTGCAACTTGTAAGACTATCTGTCCGAAAATGACCATGCAGATGAAGCGAGTACAAGAAGCCTACAAGGATTCGCCTGACATCAGATTGGTGTCCTATACTGTAGACCCTGCAAAAGACACGGTAGCCGCACTAGCCGAATACGCACGTAAACACGAGGCTATCTCAGGCAAGTGGTTTTTCCTGACTGGCGATAAAAAGGAGATTTACGAGTTGGCAAGAAAAGGATACTTTGTTTCAGCCCAGGAAGGCGATGGCGGACCGCACGATTTCATTCATACGAGCAACTTGGTCCTTATTGATAAAGAACTACAGATCAGAGGATACTACGACGGATTGGATTATGAGGATGTGAACAGATTGATCGATGAAATCAAAGTCCTTCAGTGGGAATATGCCAAGCAAGACGGAAAAAACTCCATCTGGTGATACTATACAACAAAATCTAACCGTATGGAAAATCTGATTAAAAACGAAAAAACCATCCTCAAAGGGATTTTCATACTCTCAGGAGTGGTTTTGATTGCAGTGGTTGTATTGGGCATGTTACCCCGCGCAGATCATGTGCCTGACTTTGTGAAAATGCTTCCAACCTTGAATGCATTCTTGAACGGAACATGCAGTATCTTATTGATTGCATCCTACTATTTCATCAGAAAAAAAGACATACAAACACACAAGAAATTGAACCTGGTTACGTTCGTTTTGTCGTCTGTATTTCTGCTTTCTTATGTCACCTTTCATTCCTTTGGAATTGAGACCAAATTCCCGGCCGACAACCCAATTAGGCCCTTGTACCTCGCCATCCTGATTTCCCATATCATATTGGCAGCAGTTGTATTGCCCCTGGTGTTACTTTCTTTTTATTACGGCCTCACCAACAAAGTTGCGGCACATCGAAAGTTAACCCGCTTTTCTTTCCCCATATGGTTGTATGTAACTGTTACTGGAGTAGTTGTGTATCTGATGATATCCCCCTATTATGGATTTTAACCACGTTTGGGTTATATTTGATAAGCTAATATGAAGTTTACCATGAGGAAGTTATTCGGAATCGCCCTGGTTTTCCTGATTTTGACCCTATCAAATGCGGCATGGTCTCAATGCTCCATGTGTAGGGCCGTAGCAGAATCTGGGCATAAACAAGACCCGAACAAGGTAGCCAAAGGACTTAATAACGGAATTCTTTACCTGCTTTCTATGCCCTACATCTTAGGTGGCGTAGCCTATTTCATTTGGAGGAGAAACAAAAGCCGTCAACAAGCTTGATCATGAGCAAGCATCTTTTCAATACAGAATCCAAAGAATCATTGCGAATCAAACTGGAGGCTGAAGCCTTCAAAAGGATTACACTTTCTTTCTACCGGTATGTGATCATCGAAAGTCCGGATGATTTCCGTAACGAGGTTTATGAAAAATTCGAAAGCCTGGGCATCCTTGGTAGAATTTATGTTGCCAAAGAGGGAATCAATGCTCAAATAAGCGTACCCGAACAACATTTCAACGCATTCAATGAGTATTTACAAAACTCTGCAATGCTTTGTAATATGCCATTGAAGATTGCTGTTGAAGAGACTGGGAAATCATTCATCAAACTGATCGTTAAGGTAAAAAACAAAATCGTGGCCGACGGTTTGCATGACGAAACCTTCGATGTAACAAACGTGGGCCGCCACCTTAGTGCAAAGGAATTCAATGAAGCCATGGATGACCCCAACACCATTGTGGTTGACATGCGGAACCATTATGAGAGTGAAGTGGGGCATTTCAAGGATGCTGTGCTGCCTGACACTGATACATTCCGCGAAACGCTTCCGGTGAGCATCGATATGCTCCACGACAAAAAGGACAGCAAGATCCTCCTCTACTGTACCGGAGGAATACGATGCGAAAAAGCCAGCGCTTACTTCAAGCACCATGGCTTCAAAGACGTGAATCAATTATTGGGTGGCATCATCGACTACCACCGTCAAATAAAAGCCGAAGGGTTGGAATCGAAATTCATAGGCAAAAACTTTGTCTTTGATGATCGCATGGGAGAGCGCATAACAGATGACATAATCGCACATTGCCACTTATGTGGATCAACCTGCGATGACCATATCAATTGCGCCAACGAAGACTGCCACTTGCTATTCATCCAATGTGGGTCCTGCTCCGAAAAACTCAATGGTTGTTGCAGTGAGGCCTGCAAGGATACACTTGCTTTGCCTTTGGAAACGCGCAAATCACTCCGCAAAGGCAAAATAAAAACGGATACTTTATCCGTTTACCGGAAAAGCCGTATCAAACAGTCTTAATCAAGTATCCTGATTAAGAAACCAGGATGCCGTTTCTCGAATAGCGTCCCTAGGATCGGTTATAAGATCGGGAAAAACAGACAAAATCTTTTTATTTGAATAATAGCTGACCGACTGGGCGCTTTGCGCCGTTTCGCGGGTAATCAATGGCCGTTTGCCTGTTAGCATTGAAGAAGCCGACTCCATTCTCCACGCCAACCCCGACAAGAACCTGCCCGCTCGGATACTTGGCCTGTTAACTCGCAATCCATCCGCAATCAAATCCATGACATCCTTGTAAGGCATATTGTCTCCAACAAGCACGAACCGCTGACCAAAGTTTTCCTGGTCAACCAACCGAATCATCGCCCTAGCTACATCATCCACTGCTACAAAGCCATTTACTCCATCCGTGTAAAACCGCAATCCCTCATATACTTTTGAAAACAATGCGGAGCTGTCGGTTTTCCAATTACCTGGTCCGATAATGATTCCAGGATTCACAATAACCGCATTTAAGCCCTCTGCCACACCTCTCCAAACTTCGCACTCAGCATCGTATTTGGAGATTGCATATTGTGAATGCGGGTCATCAGGATTCCAAATAGACTCCTCATCATATTTACCATGCAATGATCTTCCTAAGGCCGCAACTGAACTTACATGGCAAAGCTTACCAATCCCTTTAACCAAACACCCGTCCACAATGTTGGCGGTTCCCCTTACGTTTATATCCCGTAACAACTGTCGATCTTCTGGAATAAATGAAACAAGACCAGCACAGTGATAAACCTGAAGCACACCTTCCAACGCATCCAAAACCGAATGCCTATTGGCGATGTCGCCTTGGAACCATTCCAGGTTATCGAGCAGATGATCCTTACCTTTGAAATGGTATCTCCGCAAAGCATCGGGAGTTTGAGCACTTCTACCCATGGCTCTAACCGTGTGTCCCATTCGAAGTAACTCAAAAACCAAACGGGAGCCTAGCAATCCAGATGCACCTGTAACTAAAATCATGATTGCAAATGTAGCTCATACCAAGTGCAGCAATTTGGACAATTAACATAGACATGTTGAATTATGAATTCAAATCAGCCCCTTAATTGAGCCATTATTGGTTTTCATTGCATAAAATGCCATTTCGAACCATGAACAGAATTTACAACTTGTTTGCGATATTGTTATTTACTGGCAGTATGGCTGTGGGCCAACCCGCTAAGCGAATGACCGCAACCGAATACGTCTCAAAATACAAGGAAGAAGCCATCACCGACATGCATAAAACCGGTGTTCCAGCCAGTATAACCTTGGCTCAAGGCATCTTAGAGTCTGACGCAGGAAACAGCAACCTGGCCAAAGAGGCCAACAACCATTTTGGAATCAAGTGCCACAAGGAGTGGACAGGAGAAACCTTTATCATGGATGATGACGCCAAGGATGAATGCTTCCGCAAATACCGTTCGGTATTGGATTCCTATGATGACCATGGATTGTTTTTAAGGACTAGATCGCGCTACGCGACACTGTTCGACTTGGATATAACCGATTACAAAGGATGGGCACATGGACTAAAAAAAGCGGGTTATGCCACCAATCCCAGATATGCCGAACTTTTAATCAAATTGATTGAAGAGAACGAGTTACATCAATACGACAAAGGAGGAGCCAAAATGCCCATCTCATCGGATGCCGTATCCCAGCAACGACCAACGATTCAACCAAAGAAAGAAAACCAGGACAGGCCAAACAAGAAGCATGCTAATGCCAACAAACCCAAGAAAGGTCAAACTGGAAGCGGAGTTCCTTTCATTCGTGCACAAAAAGGCGACTCCTGGTATTCAATAGCTATTGCAAACGACATGAGGTTGTGGCAGGTTTTAAAATACAACGATGCCGAAAAGAATGATTTGCTAAATGAAGGTGAAATCGTTTATTTGAAACCCAAAAGAGGTACACCCGACGATGAATTCCATATAGTTGAAGAGGGTGAAACCTTGAGAGAAATAGCACAGGAACATTGCGTAAAGCTGAGTAGGTTGATAAAACTCAACAAGCTCGAAAACGATATCAGGATCCAAACCGGACAAAAGCTGAGAATACGAAGATGATATCCTAACCTTAAGTAAACTTAAGGTGTATACCAGTTAGTGTTTTTCGATTCGGACAACCGGCCAATTAGACCAGGAAGTCACGAGCGACGAACAAAACCATCATGGCTCCAACTAGAATAAATAGCAGCAATACAGATGAGTTCACAACTCTTTTCATGTAGCGGGCGCTGTTTTCCCAAAACTAGGCTTCAGTTGAACCTTAAATTAACAGGCCGCAAACCACTTATCTACAGGCCATTGTTGAAATCCTAAAGATCCAGTTTGATCTGATAGTCGAGTCTGAAACTCTTGCGATGTACTGGCGAATAGCCAAACTTGATTAGGGCTTCACGGTGAGATTGGGTTGCGTACGCCTTGTTACGGTCCCATCCGTATTGCGGAAACTGCCTATGAAGTTCCATCATATAAGCGTCTCGAGAAGTTTTTGCCAACACCGATGCCGCGGCAATGCAAGTATATATACCATCGCCACCCACCACACATTGATGCGGAGTTTCAGGATATGATGTGAACCTGTTTCCATCAATCAACAATAATCCAGGACGCTTTTCCAATTGGTCAACCGCACGATGCATCGCCAAAAACGAGGCTTTCAGGATGTTTATCCGATCGATTTCGTCATGATCACACATGGCAATTGCATAAGCTATGGCCTTATCCTTGATCACCTCTGCCAAAAGGTCCCGATCATGCTCTTTCATCTTCTTTGAATCGTTCAACAAACGATGTTTGAAGCCTGATGGAAGTATTACAGCGGCTGCGAAAACCGGACCGGCAAGGCATCCCCTACCGGCTTCATCACAACCAGCCACCAATGACTTCCCCTTTTTGAACTCTTTAAGCATCTATCAAACGATTGTCGGGTGGAATATTGGGTTAAATTTGCTTCAATTTTCCCGAATGCAAAAGAAATTCATAGCCAATCTGGGCTTTTTATTGTTGTTGAACCTATTGGTTAAGCCTTTTTGGCTTTTCGGTATTGACCGAGCCGTTCAAAATGCCACTGGCGCAGAGGCTTACGGTCATTATTATGCCTTATTCAATTTCTCATTGCTGCTAAATATCCTGCTTGATTTGGGCATTACCAATTTCAACAGCAGGAACATTTCGATGAATCGCCAGCTGCTCCAAAAGCATATTTCCGGAATCATCATGCTTCGCCTGGTATTGGCCGTTGCATACATTTTAATTAGCTCGGTAATCGCATTGGCAATCGGCTATACTATCGAAGAAACAAGTATCCTAGGTGTTCTACTGTTGAATCAGATATTAATATCCGGCATTCTTTATCTACGCTCAAACCTAGCGGGATTGCACATGTTCAAGCACGACAGCTTCATTTCCGTATTGGATCGAGGTCTGATGATATTGATTTGCGGTTGGTTGTTGTGGGGAAGAGCTGGTGGACCATCCTTTCAGATTAATTGGTTCGTGTATGCTCAAACAGCATCGTATTTAATCACTCTTGTTGTGACTCTTGTCCTGCTTTCCGGTAAGGTACATTTCAATGGTATCAAATGGAATAAGGCGTTTTCACTTATGATTTTGAGGAAATCTTATCCTTTTGCTGCATTAATTCTTTTGATGACTTTTTACAACAGGGTGGATTCTGTGATGCTGGAACGCCTCCTTGACAATGGAGCAAAACAGGCCGGCATTTATGCCCAGGCATACCGACTCATGGAGGCAGGCAATATGGTGGCGTATTTATTTGCCGGGTTGTTATTGCCGATTTTCTCACATATGATCAAATCCAAATCCAATATAGAACCACTACTCAAGACTTCAACATCACTTATGCTGGTTCCAGCACTCGGCGCAGCGATTGTTTATCTTTTCAATAATGTGGAGATCATGGATGCGCTTTACAAATACAATGCTAGGGAATCGGCGCAAGTTGGTGTTTTCTTAATGGTATCATTCGTTGGCATGTGTGTGTCATACAATTTCGGAGCGTTACTAACCGCGAATGGAAACCTAAGCGCTTTAAACAAATTGGCAGCATGTGCAATGGCCTTGAATATCATTTTGAATCTACTACTCATTCCTGTTATGGAAGCCAACGGTGCGGCTATTGCAAGCATGATTACTCAATTGCTGATGGCATTCGGACAGATTTTACTTGCAATAAGATTATTCAATATTTCCATCAACCGATATTTTTTAGGAAGACTCATCGTTTTTGCCTCACTAACCATGCTCTCATGCATTTGGATTTCCAAAATCGAATTGAAATTTGACTTCCCTTTATCCCACACTTTGTTATCCGCTTTCCTGGCAATTTTTTGGGCGCTGTTGACCAAAGCCATAAGCATTGGCGACCTTTTGAGTATTTGGCGCCAACAAGAGTAGGTTATTTATTTGAATATCAAATAAATGGAAGCCAACAATACGTTTCGGCAGCACCTACCTTTTTTGTAGCTTTACGACGCAAACACACAAGCCCAAAAAATGAACCAAGAGCCCAACAAACAAGTAGTTTTTGACGCAGGATTTATCTTCGGAATAATCAGAAGATATGCTAAACAATTGAGCCTAATAGCTGGAGGAACTGTAGCTCTATCAGTATTTTTTTCATCAGAACTTTTCATCAAGCCCAAATACAAATCCACAGCAATTGTTTATCCATCCAACCTGATACCATACTCAACTGAAAGTCCTACCGAGCAGATGATTCAGCTTTTCGGATCAGATGAGATTCGCGACGAGATAATCAAAGACTTCAAGCTTTTTGAACATTATGAAATCGACACGAACATAAAGTATCCTTTAACCACACTGCATGGCATGATGCAGGAAAACATCACTGTTGACAAAACCAAATTCGAATCAGTTGAAATAAACGTTCTGGATACGGATCCGAAAATAGCGAGCGACATGGTCGACTCCATCATTTCCAAGTTCCATAAAAAAGCGAAGACCTTGCAAAGAACCAAATCTGCAGAGGTTGTGGTGATTCTAGGAAATCAGTTGAAATTAAAAACTGCAGAGGTTGATTCTTTGGAGAAGCGAATTCTAGAAATTAGAAAGAACTATGGCATTTTGGATTTCGATCAACAAATCAGATCTTTCAGTAGAACGTACTATGATGAGCTTGCTAAAGGCAATGCAGGAAACGGTAGCGGGAGAATGGACAAGGTAATGGAAAAGCTTGGTGACAAGGGAACGGAATTCATTGCATTAACTGAAAACCTAACCGCGGAAAGAGCTGTGTATTTAGATATCAAGAAGCGTTACGATGAAGTGTTGAAAGACCTCACCAAAGAACTCACTTATTCTAACGTGGTATCACCAGCAGTTCCAGCCGAAAAGAAATCATATCCGGTTAGAAGTCTGATTATTTTATTTGCCACCGTTTCAGCGCTTGCTATTTCCTTACTCACCATTATCATCTTGGAAAACAGGAAAAGATTGTCGGCAAACCAAGCGAACCAGTAACCTACATACATCACCTTTATTTTGGCATCGACCAACACTCAAAGCAGCAAGGTCTCCGATAAAGTGATTTATTGGTCGGCTTTGATTTATGCCATTATTTGCGCCATTTCGATTGCCAGCGAGAACTTCTTGCTACTAGGCTTGCCTATAATACTTGCAATTGTTTTGGTGTCCATTTACAGGATGGATTTGATGCTGTTGCTTTGCGTTGTTCTGACTCCTTTTTCCTTAAATCTACAACACACTTCCATTGGAATTGGTGTAAGCCTCCCGTCAGAACCATTGATGTTCGGCCTGCTTTTGATTTTCTTGTCGAGACAATTGTATTTTCGAGATTTGGACCGAAAACTGTTACTTCACCCGGTTAGTCTAGCCATTTTGATTCATCTGTTTTGGATGTTGATTACCAGTCTAACCAGTACAATGCCATTGGTATCCATCAAGGCGACATTGGCCAGGGTCTGTTTTGTTGGTATTTTTTTCTACCTGACGGCGATACTATTCAAGGAACGGAACAAAATAAACATCTTCATTTGGTGTTACATCGTTCCATTGCTGGGAGTAATTGCATACACCACTGCAACTCACGCTGCTGCGGGTTTTACTGAGAAAGCGGCTCATTCAGCCATGACTCCCTTTTACAACGACCACACCGCATATGCAGCGGTAATTGCCATGTTTATCCCAGTCATGCTCGGATTCTTAGATGATCGGAGTAAGACAAAACAATTTCGCATTGCTTGCTTTATTACATTATCAGTATTTGTTGGTGCCATAGTATTATCCTATACCAGGGCTGCATGGGTCAGCTTGGTTGCCGCACTAGTTTGTTATTTCATTTTCGCACTACGAATCAAAACCTCCATTGTTGTTGGAACCGCCTTTGCCTTTGTGGTATTGGTATTGCTCAACTGGACAGCCATCAAGATGGAGCTAGAGCGAAACGAAGAGCAATCGTCAACCGATTATGCCTCACACGTACAATCTGTTTCCAACATCACAACTGACGCATCCAATGTAGAGCGTATCAATCGTTGGGGTTGCGCTATCCGGATGTTCGCAGAAAAACCTGTTTTAGGGTGGGGGCCTGGAACCTACATGTTTCAATATGCTCCATTCCAAAAATTCAGTGAGCGCACCATCATAAGCACCAACTTCGGTGAAGGAGGAAACGCACATAGCGAATACATAGGAGCCTTAGCTGAACAAGGAATCCTTGGCTCTTTCTTTTTCATTCTGATTTTACTAACTGTTGTTTACAGAGCTTCACGAATCATTATTCATTCCGAGGATCGTGAAGTTCGACTTGCAACCAAAGGACTGGTATTGGGCCTGATCACCTATTGGGTTCATGCAACCCTGAACAATTTCCTGGACACTGAAAAAGCATCAGTTCCATATTGGGGTTTCATCGCGGCAATTGTGGCGCTTGACATCTACCACAGTAGGAAAGCCAATAATCCAGAGGGAAAACAGATCAGCTAAACCTCACACTTAAGAAAGTCACATCATCGGGGAAGGCCGTGCCTCCACGATAGTCATCGAAAGACGCTACCATATTATCATGCAATTCACTCATGTTGCCAACATGAAAATGATCGCGCAAAAGTTTTTCCAAGTTATCGGAACCAAACGCAGAGCCATGCATGTTCTCCATGTCCGTAATACCATCGGTATAGCAGAATAACAATGAACCTTTATCGAAAGTTGCCGAACCGCTTTTCAAGAAAGGCAAATCATCAAACATGCCAAGTCCTGTAGTGCCTGCCTCCAACAACTCAGCGGATTCCTGATGGAGTAAAACGGGAGGATTATGGCCGGCGTTTATAAAATGGATA
>JBKDSL010000060.1:0-3079 GCA_046340555.1 Bacteroidota bacterium | reverse complement strand
ATGCGCAATAACTTGCTTGGTTATGCCATTGGCGAGATACTTAAACTTAATGGCAATAAAGTAACCAAGGTCAATATCATCAACGACCGCGGAATCCATATCTGCAAGTCGATGTTGGCCTGGAAGCTTTTTGGAAATGGTGAGACCCCAATAACATCTGGAATCAAAGGGGATCATTTGGTGGGTAAATACTACGTTGAATTTGACAAGCATTACAAACGTGAGGTGGCAGATCTGGTTGCAGGTGGTATGGATAAGGAAAAAGCGGAGAAAGATGCACCCCTCATGGTTCAGGCCCGGAATATGCTGCAAGATTGGGAGGCAGGAGATGTTGAAACCTTGGATTTATGGCGCCTAATGAATGGCTGGGTGTACGAAGGGTTTGACATTACATACAAGCGCCTTGGCGTAGATTTCGATAAGCTTTACTATGAATCTGAGACTTATATTCTAGGTAAACAAATAGTGGAAGAGGGTTTGCGAAAAGGTGTTTTTTATCGTCGGTCCGACAATTCTGTTTGGGTGGATTTGAGAAATGAAGGGTTAGACGAGAAGTTGCTGTTGCGTTCGGATGGAACATCTGTTTATATCACACAAGACCTAGGTACTGCCGTAAAACGTCATGAGGATTTTGGATTCGACAGTATGGTATACGTTGTCGGGAATGAACAGGATTATCACTTTAAGGTTCTTTTTCTGATTTTAGCCAAAATTGGTTACGATTGGGCATCACGTCTATACCACTTGTCCTATAACATGGTTGACCTTCCTTCAGGGAAAATGAAATCAAGGGAGGGCACTGTTGTGGATGCGGATGATTTGATGGATGAAATGTCGGCTGAAGCTGAAAAAATAACTCGGGAATTAGGCAAGCTGCAAAATCCCGATTCTGTAGGTTCGAAACTTTTGTACAACCAAATCGGCATGGGGGCATTGAAGTATTTCCTGTTGAAAGTAGATCCCGAGAAAAGGATGCTATTTGACCCAAATGAGTCGATTGATTTCAATGGGAATACCGGCCCTTTTATACAATACACCCATGCTCGAATTAGGTCGGTTCTCAGAAAAGCTGATACAATGGATGGCTTCGGTGATTATTCGATCCTACAAAAGCCCGCAGATTGCTCTCTGAATGACAAAGAGCGGGATCTGGTAAAAACAATACTTGCCTTTGATGAATTAGCTACGGAAGCGGCTCACAAATTGTCTCCAGCTGTGATCGCCAATTACGTTTATGATTTGTCGAAATCATTCAACCAGTTTTATCATGAAAATGCCATAGTGGATTCAGAGCGGCCATCAACCAGTATGTTCCGACTTCACCTTTGTTACAAAACCTCAGCTGTTATTTCATTGGCATTATCATTGCTAGGAATTCATGCGCCTGAACAAATGTGATTTTGAATGAAAAAGTTGTTTCTGATATCAGCATTAATAGGAATCGCAGTTGGGACGGAAATTTCATCCAAAGCCGACAACCAAAATCATGCTGCATTGGAATCTTTCCCCTTGTTTCCAGAACTAAAATCGGGTGACTTGGTATTCAGGTCGGGAAAAGGTTTTGTAAGCAGTATTATGCGAAAGACCTCACTTCGTGATCAGACATATTCTCATGTAGGTTTGGTGGTAGTTAAAAATGGTAAACCGATGATTTACCATATGATGGAAAAGTTGGAAAATGGTAGATCAACTTCCGGATTGTGGTGTGAAAGCTTGGAAGACTTTTGCTCTGAAATTGAAAACAATCGCATTTCTGTTTATCGTTTCCCGGATAAGAATGGAAAAGGATATGAATTGGAAAGGGAAATGAAAAACCTTGAGAACCTTAAACCGGCATTCGACGATCATTTCGATATCGCTTCAAATAATGAACTGTACTGTACCGAATTCATTTATAAGCATTTTTTGACGCCATCTGGAATACATGTCCCGATTAGCCAAACCGATTCAGGGGATTTTATAGGCTTAGATGATCTTTATTTGAACCCTTTCGCAACCAAAATATTCGATATCAAATTTGAATCATGAAAAATTCACTTGCTAAGTTCCTTATTGTTCCTCTATGCATCTTTACAGGGTGCTCAAACGACAACCCTTCAGAAGTGGTGGTCGACTTTATTTACGCCGTAGAAAACAAAAAGTTTGAAGATGCCAGGCAGCTTTCAACTGCAGATACCGACAAGCTCATCAACTTACAGGAAAGTATCGCCAATTTTTCCCAAGACTCCACTCCGTTTGTTAAATCAAAAATCGAAATAATCGATGAGCGCATCATGGGCGATACGGCCTATGTTAAATTTGTTAGCGAAGAAGAAGATTTGCCTACTACCATTAAGCTTATAAAAGATGATGGCAATTGGCTCGTTCATATCACCAAGGAAGACATTACTTTAAAGGCCGGTGCATCAGACGAGGAAGAAGAAGCGGGCTTTTATGAAGAGGATGATTATACTGATGTGGCAGGCGACTCCTTGGGCCAAATGGCAACAGACTCTTCCGCGATTGGAAATTGATAACAATTTAAAGTTCGATTAAATATCATGTTTGAAAATTTAAGTGACAAATTAGATAGGGCCTTTAAGGTCCTTAAGGGTCAAGGGAAGATTACCGAGATTAACGTTGCCGAAACCATGAAAGAGGTTCGGAAGGCATTGTTGGAAGCTGACGTAAACTACAAGGTAGCCAAGACATTTGCCGATAGCGTCAAGGAAAAGGCCCTAGGACAGAACGTTCTGATTGCAGTTTCCCCAAGCCAATTGATGGTGAAAATCGCACACCAGGAATTGGCAGAACTCATGGGCGGTACCATGACAGATATCACTCTTACAGGTTCGCCAGCAATAATCTTGATGTCCGGTTTGCAGGGCTCAGGTAAAACTACTTTGAGCGGTAAATTGGCAAATTATGTAAAAAGCAAAAAGGGTAAGAATCCATTGTTGGTCGCATGTGATGTTTATCGTCCTGCTGCAGCTGATCAATTAAAGGTGCTTGGTGAACAAATTGGTGTCACCGTATATACTGAGCCAGGAAATACCGATCCGGTTTCAATCGCTAAAAACGCAATCGCACTTGCCGTTAG
>JBKDSL010000059.1:0-10506 GCA_046340555.1 Bacteroidota bacterium | reverse complement strand
GTTTTCAATAGCGCTCTTGAATTCATCTTTGAAGCTTACTACGTCGGATAGTAGTGGCAGGTTCTTGAAGGCTGATTCGTTTGACTTGAGGTAACGGATGGAATCGGGGAAGCCTTCCATCTTTTCCATCAAGCTGCGCGTCAATTCATATTCATTGGACTTTACATCGCAGGATCGTTTTTCTTCCGATAGCTTTACATTCAAATCGCGCAACTTCGCTTCATCGGTAGATAGCTGCGAGGCTATGTTCGTCGCGTTTTCGCGAGCGGATTTTGCTTCAGATTCAAGCCTTGAAACATCGGGGGTTACCAGCGATATTTCAGTTTCAACGGCTTGTAATTTTTCGCTGTTGCCATCATTTTGTTCCTGTAAGCGTTTGAGTTCTTCTCGAATGGAGTTGGCGCGGGCTTCCTTAACGGCTACTTCTGTTTCGTGCCTGTTAATTTCCTGGCGCGTTTCGAAAATAAGTTTGTTGAGTCTGTTCAGTTCTTCAACCGATTGGTCATACAAATCCTTGTTTTCATCCACGTTGCGCTTCATCTCTTGGAGCTGTTGCTCCATCGCCTTCAATGTTTCCTCTTCGGTGGATTTTTCGCTTTGCAATTGGGTTATACTCTCCTGCAATTCCAAGATGGTAATCTCATCAGATTCGTTTTGACGGGTAAGCTGTTTTTGTTTGTCGTGAAGGAATGTCACGCGGTCGCGCATGTTTTTCACTTCGTTTTCGCAGCGTGTGATTTGTATGACTGCCTCGTTGAGCTCCTTTTGTGCGACGGATAGGGATTTTTCTTTATCCAGGCTATCGGTTTTGAGGTGCTGCAGCCTTGCTTCAATAACATCCAAGTCCACATGCTGCCGCAATTTGTCGTCCGACAACGACTCCTCTTTCCGCTGCATTTCGCCCATCTTCTCATGGTAATCTTTAACGGCATGCAAAGAGTAGGAAACGCTTAGTTCACGGTATTCATCCTTCAACTTGTAAAACCTTTGTGTTTTCTTGGCTTGGTTTTCAAGCTGCTTCAGGCTTTTTTCAATTTCAAACAACAGGTCGTTCACGCGGTTCAGATCAGCATCTGTTTCCTCGAGCTTGTTGAAGGTTTGCTTCTTGCGGACTTTGTACTTTGAAATACCAGCTGCTTCCTCCAGAAGGTTGTTGATGGTGCTATGGCGGTCTTTTATGATATCATCCACCATTTTCAATTCAATGATGGAGTAGCTGTCGGGACCGATGCCCGTATCCAAAAACAGATCGGTTATATCCTTAAGCCTGCAGGTGATATTGTTGAGCAAGTATTCGCTTTCACCTGTTCGGTACAGTCGGCGTCCGATACAAACGGTGGAATACTCAACGGGAAGAACTCCTTTGTTGTTTTCAAAGGTGAGGAACACTTCGGCCAGGTTTGCAGGCTTACGGTTCTTGGTTCCATTGAAAATCACGTTCTCCATTTTGTCGGAACGCAGGAGTCGGGTTTTCTGTTCTCCAAGAACCCATCGGATGGCATCCACAACGTTGGATTTCCCTGAGCCGTTGGGTCCAACAATGGCTGTTATGCCTTTATCAAAATGTATGGTGACCTTGTCTCCGAAACTTTTGAAGCCTTTAGTTTCAAGCTTGGTTAAGCGCATGATGGGTAACTGTTACTGGTTAAAAACGAATAATGGGGTGGGGAAAAGGATGGCAAAAATAGCTTTTCCTATCCTCATGCCGTATTCAAATATACCATTTAAAATGAATTGAATTTGGATCCTGGGCGGGTTGCCTGAAAACCAAAATATTGAGATTTCCACAGCCTCAAATTTGAGCAGAATTCTTAGCCAACCGCAAAAACTCGATTGAAAATCCGATATTTGAATTTCAACGTTGTTAGCCAAGGCGCAATCATGGAAGATTTCAAAATCATACTTTATGTTCTGGCTGCTTTCGCATGGATGATATTCAAGAATTACGAGAAGATTAAGAAAGATTCTGCGTCTCGTGATTTATCAAAACCCACTGAGGCACAAAAGCCTGATTCATCATTCAGCCCAACTGTGTTGCCTAAGCCATCCCCAACTAAAAAAACAATCTCTGCGCCAATTCCGAGCCGAAAACCGCCGGTTAAGGCTGTTGAAAAGCGTAAAACATTGGTTAGGCCTTCAATGACCACCCGATCCAAAACAAGCATCGAAAGGGTTCCTGTTATTGAAGGTGGACAGATAAGGCCCTCTGCTTCAGTTCAATTTGAAGAAGTGGAGACGGAACCTCAATCTTTGCAAAATCCAATTGCGGAACAGATTCGAAATGCGGATTTTAGGCAAGCTATTGTTCTTTCCGAAATACTACAAAGACCTAATTATTAATGGTTTCAATATAGTTTTGAAACGCATGTTGAATTTTCGTTCCAATAAATTTTGGTTATTGATTTCAATTATTTCTACTTTTACCCACTTCGAATGAAAAACCCATTAAACCTAACAATAATTGTAACCCTATGCTGAGAAGAATTTACCTGTTAACAGCTGCTTTTATTGTCGCCTCGGGAATTGTCGCATTCGCGCAAACCGGTGCCATTAAAGGTAAGGTTCTGGACAAGAACACCAAGGAGCCTCTTCCATTTGCCAACGTGATTGTAGAAATCAATGGCAGTCAAGCCGGTGGAGCCCAAACCGATTTTGATGGAAATTTTACTGTCAAGCCACTTCAACCGGGGCGATATAATATAAAGGCGTCCTTCGTCGGCTATACCGCTGTTGAGATTACTGGCGTTTTGGTTTCCACCGATAAGATTACTTTCCAGGATCTTTTGATGGGGAAAGGCGCGGTTGACATCACTGCGATCGATGTTACGGCTTATAAAAACCCGATCATCGACAAGGGTAACCCTTCTACCCAAACAACCATCACTCAGGAGGAAATCAAGGTTGCCCCAACCCGTGATGTGAAATCTGTTGCTGCTACCACTGCTGGTGTTTACCAGAAGGATGAGGGCGACGATGTAAACGTACGCGGTTCCCGATCCGATGCAACTGATTATTACATCGACGGTATCAAAGTTCGTGGATCAACCAATATTCCACAATCCGGAATCGAGCAGATTACGGTTGTAACTGGTGGTGTTCCCGCACAATATGGTGACGCTACGGGTGGTATCATCAACATCACCACACGCGGTCCATCCAAAGAGTTTTTTGGAGGAATTGAGTTCGTTACATCTGAATTGTTTGACAAATACGGCTATAACCTGGTGGGTGGTAATCTCTCAGGTCCAGTGCTTTCCAAGCGTAATGCTGAAGGAAAAGTTGACCGCACCTTGATTGGCTTCTTTGTTTCTGGAGAATATCAAATGGAAAAGGATCCTGATCCTTCTGCAATTGGTTTTTACAAGGTTAAACAAGAGGTTTGGGACGAAATCGTGGCCGCTCCGTTGGCTTCCGCAAATCCCGGAAGTACCGTATTCCGCAACAAGGCTGATACCTTGAAAGCATGGAGTTTCGAGAAGATAGATGCCAAACAAAATGTTAAGGCCACTAGTTACCGTTTCTCCGGAAAACTCGACTTCTCGCCTGTT
Source organism: Bacteroidota bacterium (assembly GCA_046340555.1). GTDB lineage: Bacteria > Bacteroidota > Bacteroidia > AKYH767-A > OLB10 > JALRAP01. The sequence goes on along the minus strand of JBKDSL010000059.1, from coordinate 6,958 downwards.
GAAAATCTGAATATTACTTTGGGCGGAACGGTTGATCACCGTGGTAGCCGTGATTGGAACTATTCTTATTCACTTTACAACTATGATAACAACGCTCAGCGTATCGATGATACCTGGAGGGTTTTCGGACGTTTGACTCAAAAGCTGGGTGGTAAAAAAGGAGCCGATGGCGAAGCCTCCAAATCCCTTATAAAGAATGCTTATTATTCTTTACAGGTGGATTACAGTAAAACAAAGACAATCCTTCAGGATGAAACAAATGAGGATCGCTACTTTGACTATGGATATATAGGAAACTTTAACATCCTTAAAAACCAAGGATTGGTTTATCGTACCCCAACCATCATCCAAGATCCTAACACTGGTATCATTGATACCTTGTTCTCTGAAATCGGATTGGTTGATCCAACAACTGGAGATAGCATATTCTATCAGCAAATAGCACTTCCTGGAGATTCTCTAGTTCAGTTCACTCCCGGAGGAATCAATACTTTAACGGAGACCTACACCTCGCAGTACTTCAATATCGCTTCTGCATTAGGTGCTCCTGGTTATTTCCAAAACCTAACTCAGATTCGTACCAATGGCGGTTTGCGTAATGGAGACAGACCCGCATCTACCTATGGTATGTGGATCATGCCAGGTTACACTTATAACGGTTACAACCGTAACGAAGCAACTCAGTTCCGTATCTCCGCACAAGTCAACGCAGATATTAAAGACCATGCCATCACAGCTGGTTTTGAATACGAGCAGCGTTCAGATCGTGGCTTCGCAGTTGCACCGGTAGGATTGTGGAGTATCATGCGCCTCCGTGCAAACGAGAATAACCGTGAGCTAGATTTAGACAATCCTCTCTATGTTGGAAACGGCACCGTAAACTATGACCGTCTTTACACGGGTGATGGAACACCGGGTTTCTTTGAAAATCTGCGTGATAAATTGGCTTCCTCCGGTTACTCCAACGTTGGTTACACGGATTTCGTAAACATCGATGGTGTTGACCGCGGACTACTCTCTTTGGATCTTTTCACCGCTGACGAGTTGTTGAACGCCGGTAATAACTTGGTTTCTTACTATGGTTATGACTACACCGGCGAGACCAAATCTGGTTCTGTAGCTTTCGAAGATTTCTGGACTGCTAAGGATGACAAAGGCAACTATACCCGTCCAATTGGCGCATTCGAGCCTATTTACATGGCTGGCTATATCCAAGATAAGTTTGCAATCAACGATCTGATCTTCAACGTAGGTATCCGTTTCGACCGTTTCGATGCCAACCAAAAGGTTCTTCGTGACAAATACTTGTTGTATCCTGCTTACACGGCTGGTGAAAAAGCGCCCAACAGGCCTGATGGAATCGGCGAAGATTTCGTGGTATATGTTGATGACGTTAGCGATCCTGCGAACGCCAATATCATAGGTTACCGTGACGAAGATGTTTGGTATGATGCAAATGGTGTTGTGGTGGCTAACCCCAATATCCTGGCTCAGCAATCTGGTGGTGTTATCGCACCATGGTTGATTAATCCATCCTTGGCTCAAGGTGGTGTACAAACTACAGCGTTCAAGCCTTCTGATTCCTTCAAAGATTATGAGCCTGTGGTAACGATTATGCCACGTGTTGCTTTCTCTTTCCCAATCTCTGATGAGGCACTCTTCTTTGCTCACTATGATGTGTTGACACAGCGTCCTCCATCTAGGTTGCGTGCAAACCCACTCGATTACTACTTCATTGAGTCTCAAGGAAACTTGATTAACAATCCTGCTCTGAAGCCTGAGCGTACTACCGACTACGAAATCGGTTTCAAGCAAACCCTCTCCAAGAGCTCGGCTATCACCATCTCTGGTTTCTACCGCGAGCTGCGTGATATGATTCAGCAAACCAAGGTGAACTTCGCATTCCCTAAAGAATACCAAACATTCGACAACATCGACTTCGGTACAGTTAAAGGTCTCTCATTGGGATATGACCTTCGTCGTACCGGTAACGTTCGTTTGAGCGCCAACTACACATTGCAATTCGCTGATGGAACTGGTTCAGCTGATAATACCTCCGATAAGCTTTTATCGAATGGTCAACCTAATTTGCGCACCATCGCCCCTCTCGACTTCGATCAGCGTCACTCAATCACAACCTCTGTTGACTACCGCTACGGTTCCGGTAAAGACTACAATGGTCCGATGATTAAAAACACCCAGGTGTTGGCTAATGCTGGTTTGAACATTGTGCTTCGCGCTGGTTCAGGAACCCCATACAGCCGTCAGCGTGATGTAGTTGCAGAAGCAGATGCAATTGGTGTAAATAACCAAGGTGCCGGTCAGCTGGATGGTGAAATCAACGGTTCACGTCTTCCTTGGCAGTATCGTGTAGATATCAAACTCGACAAAGATTTTGATCTCAAACTTGGAAAAGGTGAAGGGGCCAAATCTGCAACCTTGAATATATACATCCAGGTTCAAAACTTGTTCGACACTAAGAATATCATCTCAGTTTACCGTTACACTGGAAACCCTGATGATGATGGATATCTTGCTTCATCGCTTGGACAGAATGAATTGCTTTCAAAGCCTGATCCAATCGCTTACGTTGACCAATACAACATCAAGGTTAACAACCCGAACAACTATAGCTTGCCCCGCAGGGCCCGTCTTGGTATCAAGCTTGATTTCTAATACCCCATTAACCTAAATGAATCAAACAACCCAGAATATGATGAAGCCTAAGTCCATTATGAATCTTTTGGCTCTAGCGGTGATGTGTGTGTTTTTCACAACTGCCGTTTTTGCCCGCGAGAACGCCGGTGTTACTGGTAGCTCCAATAAAAATGGCGTCGGTACTCCTGTAACCGCTGCCTCCTGTAACGCAACTACCGCTCAAGCGGAATTAGACATCAACAACATTCGCACAACCGTATTGGTTGGTGGCGACTTGTGGTGGAACCTTAGCGATCCCAAGTATGAAGTACCAATCGGCTCTGGCAAGCACTCCGTCTTCGCTGGTTCTCTTTGGATTGGTGGTATTGATGCGGGTGGTCAAGTAAAGGTTGCCGCTAAAACTTACCGTCAGACTGGTATCGACTTTTGGGGTGGTCCAATCGACACTAATACTGTTACAATCACCAACGATCGTTGCAAAACATTCGACCGTCATTGGAAGGTTACCAAGGATGAGGTTCGTGCGTTTATTGCCGACAACTCCAAAGCCACTAACGATATCAAGTCATGGCCAGGAAATGGAAGCGATGTAACCAACGAAGGCCAGTACTTGGCTCCATTTAAAGACGTTGACGGCGATGGTATATACGATTACCGTAATGGGGACTATCCCTACTATTTGCTTCCTGATGTAGATCCTAACGATCAGTTTCCAACCATCCCGGGTACGCCAAAGGTTGAGTGTAACGACTACCTATTCGGTGATAAAACAATTTGGTGGGTATTCAATGACGTTGGTAACGCCCATACAGAAACCAGTTCTGATCCAATTGGACTTGAAATCCGTGCTCAGGCTTTCGGATTTAAGACGAATGATGAGATCAATAACATGACTTTTTACAAGTATCAAATCATCAACCGTTCATCCAACACACTCACCGAAACGTACTTCGGCCAATGGGTGGATCCAGATTTGGGTAATTATTTGGATGACTATGTAGGTTGCGACGTTCCACGTGGCTTGGGCTTCGTGTACAACGGCGATGCTGATGATGAAACCGCTTCAGGTTATGGTGTTAATCCTCCTGCATTGGGCGTTGACTTCTTCCAAGGTCCTATTGCTGACAAAAACGATGGAGTAGATAACGACCGTGACGGATGCGTTGACTGTACTTTCTTGGAAGACTCTCTTGGAAATACCGTTTCCTACGATGATGACATCCTCGGTGAGCAAATCATAATGTCTAAGTTTGTTTACTACAACAACGATAACACGCCTCTTGGTAACCCCAGTGGATTTGCAGATTTCTACAATTATCTGCGCGGTATTTGGCGCGACAACCAGCCCATCACTTATGGTGCTGATGGTCGTGACCCAAGTGCCCCTGTTTGTAATTTTATGTTCCCAGGAACAACCGATCCTGACAACTTCTCAACGTTGGGTGAATGGTCCGAATTCTCTGCCGGTAACGTTCCTGCTGACCGTCGTTTCCTTCAGTCGGCTGGTACCTTTACCTTAACTCCGGGTGCGGTCAATTACGTAACCACTGGTGTTGTATGGGCAAAGGCTCAACAAGGTGGTCCGCTTGCTTCTGTTGATTTGATGAAATTGGCTGACGATAAGGCTCAGGCTTTGTTCGATAACTGTTTCAAGCTTATCGATGGTCCAAATGCACCTGATTTGGCGATTCGTGAATTAGACAAGAAGTTCATTTTCTCTTTGCAGAACTATAATACTAGCGCAGTCGAGTTATATTCACAGGAAGATCCTACCATCGTGGGTGTGGATGATTCTTTGAAGACATTTGACTTCCAAGGTTATCAAGTGTTCCAATTTAAAGATGCAACTGTAACCACTGCTGATATCGGAAATCCTGACAAGGTTCGTTTGATTTATCAGTGCGACATTAAAGACGGAGTTGCCCAGTTGGTGAACTTTGAATTTGATCCTACCTTGAACGCTAACGTTCCAGTTGAGAAAGTTAATGGTGCTGATAAAGGCGTATCGCATACCTTTATCGTGAACCAAGATCTTTTTGCCACTGGTACTACAGCTTTGGTGAACCACAAGACCTACTACTACACTGTTCTTTCTTACGCCTACAACCAGTATAAGAAGTATGATCCAATTGATCCTGCTGCTTTGGATGGACAGAAAAAACCATACCTAGCCGGTCGTAACAATATCAAGACCTATTCTGCGATTCCTCACTCACAAGTGATTGAAAATGGTGGCCAAATCTTCGGTTCCGAATATGGCAGCGGTCCACGTATCACACGTATCGAAGGACAAGGAAATGGTGGAATGGTTTTGGATTTCGCGTCAGACTACACCAATGACCTGATGAATCCTCCATACAAAATCAAGAATCCTACATACGTTGGTGGTTTCGGTCCAATGAACCTCAAGGTTTACGATCCAGTATTAGTGAATGGTGGAAACTTTACAACTCGTTTCAATGGAGTTGCTTCGGCTTCTGTTTGGGACATGTATGATGCCAACCAAGACACGGTTGACGCTGAACGTTCTATCAGTGAAACCAATGAGCAAGTGATTCCTGAATGGGGATTGACAGCCAACATTGCCACTGTCATTGAAGCTGGAAAGCCTGGCTCTACCAACAATGGGTATTTGACATCTTCCATTGAATATGCTGATCCCTCAAAGGAGTGGTTGAATTCTATAGTTGATGTGGATGACACTGATCCGAACCCACAAGATTGGATTCTTTCAGGTGCGGGTGGTTTGTACAATGGCTTGGATGATGATCAGGTTTACGAAAACGTAGTTGGTGGAACTTGGGCTCCTTTCAAGCTTACGGCTAAAGATTATCCAGGTCCTAAAACCACAGCTGTAGCAGAAGCGCAAATCACGCTTTCTCCTCAAGGATTGTCAAAAACCGGTATTGCATCTGTTGATGTTATCATCACCGCAGATAAGAGCAAGTGGACACGCGCTGCTGTAGTCGAAATTGGTGGTGGCACCACTGGTTTGGGGACAGAGGGCGGAGCAAAGGCATTTGATCTTCGCAAAGGCCAGTCTGTAGGAAAAGATGGGCTGCCTGATGGTACTGGAACTGGATTAGGTTGGTTCCCGGGTTACGCTGTCAATTTGGAGACAGGTGAGCGTTTGAATATGGCTTTCGGTGAGAACTCATTGCTTACCGACGAAAACGGTCGTGACATGCGTTGGAATCCTACCGAAAACAAGTTCGATCCTGTTTCTGATGAGCCATTGTTCGGTGGCATGCATTATATCTATGTATTCGGCCATAATGCAGACAACCCGACAGCTGATGTTCCGATGTATGACGAGTGCGCATTCATTGCTACCAAATTGGCAACCGGAAACTCTACAGACAAACGAAATGTATGGAAAGATGCGATGTGGGTAAGTCTGCCAATGATTTCTGCTGACTATGCCTCACTAAGCTTACCAGACCAAATTCCTTCTGATGTAAAGGTTCGTCTTCGTGTTGCTCGCACTTACCGTACTTATGCCACTGGTGATGTGTTGAAGAATAACCAAGCGCTAACGGTTGGAACTACTTATTTTGTTGCAAGCACTCCTGTGACGCACAATGGAACCACTTACAATATCGTCGGCGACACCTTTGTAGCAGCCAATACAACCTTCACAGGTGCCGGTACAGTTGCAGTCGCAGCATCACCCAACACATTGGGTTCATTTGCTCCAATGTACACGTTCAGTACCGATGACTTGGCAAATAGTACCAACAACACTGAAGTAGCTACATCTGCATTGGATCAAATCAACGTGGTGCCAAATCCTTATTACGCATTCTCTGCTTACGAGGTTAACCAGCTCGACAACCGAGTCAAAATCGTGAATCTTCCTGCCAAGTGTACTGTTTCCATCTTTACTGTTGGAGGAACTTTGGTTCGTAAATACAACCGTGATGTTCCAGTCGACAATTCGGATGGTCAGGTATACAGCACATCTATTCCTAATCGCGAGATATCACTCGATTGGGATTTGAAGAACTTCAAAGGAATCCCTGTTGCCAGCGGAGTGTATTTGATTCACGTGGATGCCCCAGGTCTCGGAACCAAGACGATTAAGTGGTTCGGTATGACTAGGCCGCTTGATCTTGACACCTTCTAATAACCTTTCCTGAATTCATAAAACCAGAAACAACACAAGCAATATGAAGCAACTTATAAAACCTTTTGCATACGGTTTCATGGCGGTTTCACTCATGTGCGCCGGCAGCAATCAAAGTTTTGCTGGCAATGAGGACCGTGCAGGACAGGCAGGTGCCACCGAACTTCTTATCAA
>JBKDSL010000058.1:0-2069 GCA_046340555.1 Bacteroidota bacterium | reverse complement strand
TTCAACTCTGTTAACGTAACAGGAACGGATCCGATAAACGGTCGAGCGCTCGAAGTGCTGGGAGGCACCAACTACACCATCAAGAACAACATCTTCGCCAACAATGGTGGAGGGTACGCGGCTTATGTGACGGCGCCCGTTTCCACCTTCAACCTCGATTACAACGACTACTACAGCACTAAACGCCGCATCGCCTATTTCCAGAATACCAACTATGATACATTATTGGTGTTTGCGGCTGCTACGGGCAAGGATGCCAACTCCAAATCGGTAAACCCGTTCTACACAACCAACACCAACCTGCAAGCCAACCATACGCTGCTCAACGAAACAGGAACGGTTGTGGCCTCGGTGGATACCGACATCGACAACACTTTGCGTTCGGCCACGCCCGACATCGGCGCCAAGGAGTTTTCGCTTTGTGCCGATGATGCCGGTGTGAACGAGTTCTGGGGACTGAGCAATCCGCTGCCCGTTGGCAATAACGACATCCAAGTGGTGTTGCAGAACCAGGGTACCAACATGATTACATCCGCAACCATTTATTGGCAAGTAAACGGAGTGTCCCAAACCCCTATCGTTTGGAATGGATACTTGCCCTACAAGGAAGATACAATTATAACCATCGGTACCTACAACTTCCCCGCCGGAAAATCCTTCCAACTCAAGGCTTGGACTGCAGACCCCAGTACCGTGGCCGATTGTAATACCTATAATGATACGATCAATGTGTTCGACCTGGCCACACCTCTGTGTGGTGTGTACACCATCGGCGGCGTGAGCCCAGACTTCCCCACCTTTTACGATGCCTCTGTGGCCTTGAACAACGCGGGCGTTGCCTGTCCGGTCATCTTCAAGGTACGCAATGGAACCTACAATGAGCAGATCAAACTGTATGACATACCAGGTTCCTCTGCACTAAACCCCGTCATGTTTGAAAGTGAAAGTGGCGATTCATCTCAAGCTCAACTGTATTACCAAGTGAGCAACCCCTCAAACGATTTTACCCTAAGCATGTTGGGAACCGGATATGTGAGTTTCCGTAAGCTTGGTGTGCGCCGCAACAACGGCAGCGTGTCAGTGTCCATCCAAAACCGTGCACACAACATAGGATTTGAAAACTGCCGTATTGGGAACTTCCTAACTCCCAACGCGGGATTGGACTCGGTGTTGACCGTTCGCAACAACAACTTTCAAGGTTTTCATATCGACTTGAGGCATTCCCCTGGAAACATATCGTCGAGCATCATAATAGAAAATAACTATGTCGACAACATGTACATGGATTATTGCCGTAATGTGTTCATAAAAGGGAACCGCAACAACAGTTCTCCCACTTCTTTTTTGAATGAGCTGAATGTTTGGAGATCCAGCAACCTGACAATTCAAAACAACCGCTTCAACCGCTTATACTGTCAATATGACACCTTGGTAAACATATTCGCAAACGTGGGCGGACCGGAGTATTATACCTGGAACATATATACAAGCTCATGTAGAAAGGTTGTCATTAATGACAACATCATCAATGCCCGCAGATATGGAATCGCTTCAGATTATGGCGACAGCACATACATAAGGAAAAACATCATAACGGGCACATCCACATTTGAGAATGACGGATTCGGAATATATGTTTTGGACATTGCAGGTGAGGTTTTGGTTGACAGCAATCAGATAGCCAACTATTTGCAATACGGCATTTACAGTCGTTCCATATCGGGTTCAAACTGGACAATCAGAAAAAACACCATACACAACGTGCGCGATTGGGGAATTGGACTTGACGGAAACGGAGGCAAATACACCGAAAACAAGATAACGGGTATTGCCGCAGGTGCGGGCATTAGAGTGAGCGCCGCTAACACGCTCGTGGCCAACAACTACATACAGTCGCAAGGACTTGGGGTGTCTAAGGGAATCAGTCTCCAAACGGGAGGAACAGGTTCCACCATCGTGTTCAACTCTGTTAACGTAACAGGAACGGATCCGATAAACGGTCGAGCGCTCGAAGTGCTGGGAGGCACCAACTACACCATCAAGAACAACATCTTCGCCAACAATGGTGG
>JBKDSL010000057.1:0-7121 GCA_046340555.1 Bacteroidota bacterium | reverse complement strand
ATGTGGCCTTTGCTGTATGTGGCCATCATCATACCCCGTTTCCTTCGCGATGCCATCTATAACCTCGTTGCTCGCAACAGATACAAATGGTTTGGCAGGCGAGATAGTTGTTGGTTGCCGAAAAACGATTGGAGGGAACGTTTTATGGATTCATTACCGCAATAAAAAAGGCGACCCGATAAGGAGTCGCCTTTTGAATTTTTATAGCTGTATTATGCCAAATCGAATCGGTCCAAATTCATCACCTTGTTCCATGCGTTAATGAAATCGTGGACGAACTTCGCTTGGTTATCACTCTGCGCATATACTTCCGCCAACGCACGCAGCTGCGAGTTGGAGCCGAACACCAAGTCAACATGTGTGCCTGTCCAACGCAACTCGCCTGATTTGCGATCGCGTCCTTCGTAAACACCACGTTGCTCTGCAGATGGAGTCCAAACAGTAGTCATATTGAGAAGGTTGGTGAAGAAGTCTGTTGTAAGCTGTCCAGCACGCTTGGTGAAAACACCATGTGTTGCACCGCCACTATTGGCACCCAACACACGCAATCCGCCAACTAGTGCGGTCATCTCGGGAGCGCTCAAAGTAAGCAGTTGTGCGCGGTCTACTAGCATCTCTTCAGCAGGAACCGCAAATGAGCGCTTCTGATAATTGCGGAATCCATCAGCTTGAGGCTCCATCACAGCAAACGATTCCACATCGGTTTGCTCTTGAGTGGCATCACCTCTTCCAGGTGTGAATGGAACTTTCACATCATGGCCGGCATCCTTCGCTGCTTTTTCTACTCCAGCACAGCCAGCCAACACAATCATATCTGCCATCGAAATGGAAACTCCAGAAGCTTTGCGGATGCCTTCCAATTGATCGAGAACCTTGGAGAGTTGCGATGGGTTGTTCACTTCCCAGAATTTCTGAGGTGCAAGTCGGATACGTGCACCATTGGCACCGCCACGCTTGTCGCTTCCGCGGAAGGTGGACGCCGAAGCCCAAGCGGTAGAAACTAACTCAGCAACGCTCAATCCTGAAGACAGTATCTGTGATTTCAAAGCATCTATTTCGCTATCTGAAATCTTAGTGGCTGATGCAGGGATAGGATCCTGCCAAATCAATTCTTCAGCTGGAACTTCAGGACCATGGTACAATGCTTTCGGGCCCATATCGCGGTGTGTTAGCTTGAACCATGCACGTGCAAACGCATCTGCGAAAGCCTGAGGATCCTGATGGAAGCGGCGCGAAATTTTTTCGTAAGCGGGATCAAAGCGCAGCGACAAATCAGCTGTGGTCATCATTGGAGGATGTTTCTTGCTGGAGTCATGCGCATCGGGAATCATGTGCTCGGGTTTACAGTCTTTGGCCACCCATTGGTGAGCGCCGGCAGGACTCTTGGTGAGTTCCCACTCATATCCGAAGAGCATATCGAAATAGCCATTGTCCCATTTGGTAGGATTCGGTTTCCAGGCGCCTTCAATGCCGCTGGTGGTGGTGTGTACACCTTTGCCCGACTCGAATGAATTGATCCATCCGAGCCCTTGTGCTTCAATAGGTGCACCTTCGGGTTCTGGACCAACGAGTTTGGGATCTCCGGCGCCGTGAGCTTTTCCGAAGGTGTGTCCACCTGCCACAAGAGCAACTGTTTCCTCGTCATTCATCGCCATGCGACCGAAAGTCTCGCGCACATCACGCCCCGATGCTACGGGATCAGGATTTCCGTTAGGACCTTCAGGGTTCACATAAATCAAGCCCATTTGCACGGCTGCGAGCGGATTTTCCAACTGACGGTCGCCGCTGTAACGCTTATCGCCGAGCCATTCTGTTTCGCCACCCCAGTAAATATCCTCTTCGGGTTGCCAGATGTCGGCACGTCCGCCACCAAAGCCGAATGTTTTAAAGCCCATGGATTCAAGGGCTACGTTACCTGCTAGAATCAACAAATCGGCCCAAGAGATTTTGTTTCCGTACTTCTGTTTGATGGGCCATAAGAGGCGACGTGCTTTGTCGAGGTTACCATTGTCAGGCCAGGAGTTGAGTGGCGCGAAGCGCTGATTGCCCGTACCTCCACCGCCACGACCATCGGCGGTACGATAGGTGCCGGCAGCGTGCCATGTCATACGGATGAAGAAACCACCATAGTGTCCCCAATCGGCGGGCCACCAATCTTGCGAATCGGTCATGAGTTTGGTAAGGTCCGCTTTCAGTGCTGCGTAATCGAGTTTTTTAAACTCCTCGATGTAGTTGAAGTCGGTGCCCATGGGGTTGGAGGCGGGGGCATGCTGGTGCAGGATGCCCAGGTTCACTTGGTTGGGCCACCATTCGCGGTTGCCAGTGCCTTTGCCAGCCACGGGTTTGTGCATGGCTCCGGTGAAGGGGCACTTTGCCTCGGCATTCACGTTGTAGGAGTTTTTGCTGTTAGGGTTTTGATTTTCCATAAGATAGGTATGATGGGTTTGATTTTTCCAAGTGCAAAAGTAGGGTTATCAGGGCAATTTTGGGTGTGAGATACGTCACACTTCGTGACATGGAGGATCAACAATACAATATTGGGAATTGTTTTTTCTGAACGGGCCTTTGACTATGGGTTATGGGAAAGAATTCTTAGGGAACGCTGATTTAACGGATTTGAAGGATTCTCGCGGATTGCTTGGAAACTTAAAATAATCAGCTTAGATCCGCTTCATCCGCCTGATCCGTGTTCCATTTTGGTAATTTAAAGCGGATAAATCAATCCTCACTATCGTCCCCTGAAGTAGAGCTGCGCACACTTCAGGGGTTTTATATTCCGTCTTCCATCGTCCGTATACGATCGTCAATCGTCCAACTGCTATCGTCCATTTGGCGGGGGGCTATCGTCACTTGCCCTGAGCCAGTACGGCCTCGAGCTAATGGAAGAGTCGAAGGGCCGCCCCAATGCGAAAATAATTTTGAAAAAATTGAGGTGCAAGTCTGATGATGCAGTTAATTGTTTAATTTGTTGCGCCGGGCACGTCGGCTTTTCAATCGAATATTGATTTAACGGATTCATGCTGATTGACATGAAACGAAAAAATCCGCGCGGATCAGCTTCATCCGCCTTCCGTTTTATTAAAATGCAGACTCAATTATTTCCGATACATATTTCAACGGTTTTCATCATAAATACTCAATCGTCAATCATAAGTCGTCAATCGTCCATTTGTCCGGGGGACTATCGTCCCCGCCCCAATGCGAAAATAATTTTGAAAAAATTGAGGTGCAAGTCTGATGATGCAGTTAAACGTTTAATTAGTTATCGGAATGGAACGCTCAGTTAATGGATTATACAGATGAAGGCGGATTGCCTGGTATCGAAAATGAAATCCGCGAAAACCCGTCTTGCCCTGAGCCTGCCAGCCTTGAGTTCATCGAAAGGTTTACCCTGAGCTCCGTCGAAGGGTCGAAAGGTTTCATCTGCTATCCGTGTTCATTTTTGAATCAATATATCATGTTAAATGATGATGTTCGTTCATAAGGTGCAATGCTAAACACCTTGTCGCTTGTGACTAATCACTAATCACTAGATTATACTAAATTCAATACTTTTACCGCCATCTATGTCTACCTCCAATCCTATCATCATTCTCGGCGCATTAGATGCCGAGGTGGAAGCGTTTTTATCCCACATGGACAATAAGCTGTTGGTTCAAGGCGGTGGGTTATCGGCTCATACAGGAACCTTGAATGGCAAACAAGTGGTCGTTTGCAAATCGGGTGTGGGCAAGGTGTATGCCGCCATGACCACTCAATGGCTGATCCAACAGTTCCAGCCGACTGCGGTGTTATTTACTGGTGTGGCAGGCGCGCTGAATCCTAGTTATGATGTGGGCGATATCGTTCTGGCAAAGGATTGTGTGCAGTACGATATGGATGCGCGTGGTTTGGGGTTTTCCGTTGGCACGATTCCATATACGGATTTGCGTTTTTTCGATTCCGATGCGGCACTCTTGCAACATGCTCAGCACACAACAACCGATCATAAAATTCATGTTGGACGGATTCTCACAGGTGATCGTTTCGTTACTCATCAGCACAACGGTCATTTGGAGGAATTGAAACAAGAGTTGGGTGGTGATGCTGTGGAGATGGAAGGCGCGGCAGTGGCGCAAGTTTGTACCATTCATAAAATACCATTCCTCATCATCCGCACCATATCCGACAAGGCCAATGCTGATTCACCCATCGAATTTCTAAAATTCCTTCCAATAGTGGCGGATAGGTCTTTCAATATCGTGAATCAGGTTATCAAATTTTTGTAATAATACAACTTACAAGTTTATCAATGTCACTTTAGTGTCTTGTTTTGCATAAGGAACAATTATATGGGTAGTGTTTATTGATTTTGAAAGAATCATGCTGAATACAATGTGTTTATTCGAATACGTTTACTTCAGAATCTCAGAAAAATTAAATCTTTCGCTTATTAAAAGACTTAATCCTTTGAAGAAGAAAACAATTACAAAAAATAATCCTGGAATTAACATTCTGAATCCGTAATTTTCTACTGGTGCAATTAATATTAATGTACCAAAGTATGTAAATATAAACACATGAATCATTTTTTCTACATCATTAATTTTAAGCTTATTTGATGCTACTTTAAAGAGGTAAATAAAATATCCAAACCATATTACCATCCAATGTGGTTTGTATGGCATTGTATCATCAAGCATTGGTAAAAACCCCATACAAAAAAGTGTTTTCTTGAAAAAATGTGAAAAAAAAGAAACTGGTTCATAAAGCATGTATTTTAAGTATGATGATATGAAAGTGTCAGCCTTTGAAATATGAATAGATTCTGGTATTTGAAAAAATATCTTGGTGTTTTCAACAGCTCCATGTGTCGGTAAAAAGTTAGTTTGCCCGCAGCATAGATAATTTCTAAATGCCAATAAAGAACAAAATAATCCTAATGTTAATATAAATGAAACCCAGTTCTTTGGTTTTTTAAACATGATAAATAGTACAAGAAAAATAATAAATGGAAAAATATTTGGACGCGTAAGTGCGGCTATTGAAAGGCAAACAGAAGAAAGCAATAAGCTTAAATGATTATGATGTAATATTCCTCGGCTAAATAGCAAAGAAAAAAGACTCATTGAAAAAAGGGCTAGGTTTTCTCCCAACAAGCGCTGAGTACAATATTCACTAACATCTTTTAATCCGAAAAACAATAATGCAAATAGAAAGAAGCCCCACAACTTGATTGAAATACTTTCTCGAAATGCTAAGTATATAAATGAAATCGAAAATCCTAGCATAGTACTTTGAAGCAAATAAATGTATGTTGTGTTTTCTCCAAAAACCTTAAAGCATAGAGCTAAAAAATAGTTGTACATAAAGCTGGCTGGCCTTTCGTATGGCCCATCTACCACAGGTAACAACAAACCATTATTTTTTATATCTAAACCATATTTTGCATAAGTACTCCAATCATTACCAGAGTCAATCAATATCGTCTGAAATTCATTGTTATAGGGATATAATTTTATAAGCGAAAATATCGTGAAAAAAATCACAATAAATCCTGCATCATACTGTGATTTAAAACGGTATCTTTCAAGCATCTTTATAATCAATTAAATTTTAATTAAGTTTATACAAACCCGTCCTAATTTATTTTTTTAACACGGTGGTTTATTTTAATATATTGTTTGATGATGTTATCTATTTAGATTTAGTAGCTCATTAAAAACACTAAGGTTGACTTAATATTTTATTAATCTTCCTTTATTAAATCTAATTCTTATTACCAAATTTCAATAAACTGATTTTTTCATTTTGTTTTCATTCAGCGTATTCATGCATTATTTATTGGAGTTATAATTTTATTCTTTGAAAATAACGATGATGAAAGGTTAAAATCATTAAAATATCCATTTTAAAATTCATATTAAATGCATACAATCGTTCCCTCGTAATTAGTATAATAGTTCCCTTAGGCCCTAATTCAACATGGGTATTTAATCAAAAATGTGTTTAACAGTAAGATGAGTATAGAAATTAAAATAGTTAGATTTTGAAGTGCTTAGTTGAAATCACGCTTTTGTAGTTTCGTAAGACTTAACCAATCATTGTTTACCTGAAACTACCTCACCACACACTCATCTAAAAACACCCAGGCCTTTTCGCCGACTGCTATGTGGTTTTCTGGGCATTTCAAAATGGAATGGGTAACGACTCTGATTTTGCGAAGATATTGTCCAGTGAAAGCAGCCACTGCATTGCGAACTGCTTTCGGATTTTCAGGTTCTCCTAATGTGCCTACAGGAACGGTAGACAATAACTTAAACACCTTACCGTCTGCTGAACCATAAACCTCAACGCTATCTGGAAGGAAAACCCATGACTGCGGTGCATGGAAGTATTTCAAATCCACAGTAGACATGAACCGAGGTTCTTTCCATTCCAATACAAACGACATGTCAGTGCCTTCTGTCCCAATCCAGTTTTTTGATAAGTTCAAGTCGCCTTTGATGCCATTAACAATACTGTTAAGCCCCTCTGCAGGGTACTTGGCTGAAGGACCTTGTTCCCATACCACTTCAGCTTCCACTCCGAGGTGGTAGGTGAAATTTTGCACAATTGGAGCAGGATAAAGTAAGCTGTCGTTTCGCGTCCATTGTGCACGAATCTCCGTATTGTTTCGCAGCGGAATAGGGTTCATGAATGCCGAATCGGATGGAGTCGGATCTGTTTGGTTCGTGGTATATACAATAGATGCATCGGTAACTTCTCCTGACATTTGTATGAATGCCCTGCCATCTTTGTTGATCACGCTGAATCTGATTCCGCGATGCTCCGATCCGTATGCAATGCTATCACGCGACCATTGCTCCTTCATCGGCTTTAGCCGCTTGACAAAACCATCCCAGTTCTTCAACTCGCTCTTTGTCCACAAGGCTTCCGCCAAAGCGGGCATGCGCGGTAACAGCATGTACTGAACCTGCTCGAAATTTGTCATGAACTCCGTCCACATGTTGCCTTGTCCGCCTAACACGTGTTTCCTGAATTTCGCATCCAACTCGTTCGGTATCGGTTCAAATTCATAGACGCCTTTCAAGGTATTCAATCCGCCGATTGCCAAAGGTTCATAAACAGGTTCGGCTTGG
>JBKDSL010000056.1:0-7010 GCA_046340555.1 Bacteroidota bacterium | reverse complement strand
CCCATTGAAACCACTATTTCAGGAACGGCATTTCTTGCAGCAACCCCAGCAATAATTACATCCAACAACCCTTATTCCTCTTTTGGGTTCTTCACTAACACACATACTGTGATCGATTGGTATCCGACGCAAGCAGATGTCCGTTCAACTCCTTACAATATCATTTTCAGGGTTGCAGACTTTTATGGTCCATACAAGTTTTACAACGACCACACTTACGCTGTATACGTAACCAATAGCACGACAGGAATCGAAGACCCCTCAACATCGGTTAATCCAGCCACTTTGGTAAAAACCTGTGATGTTATCGGACGAGAAATTCCAAATGAAACAAAAGGTCTGGTCATCCGAATTTATAGCGATGGTTCTGCCAAGAAGGTTTTTGTTATCGAAGACTGATACCTATCAAACTTAACCAATCAAAAACGGCTGCCTATGGCAGCCGTTTTTGATTATGTACTACTAGTTTCGTCAACCTTTGAATTTACCCTTAAGGTCTGCGAGTTTCTTTTGCTGAAAAACATTCCATAGCTTTTCGAAAACCGATTTGGTTTCCCTTGAAAAGTCCCCACGCATGATCCAATCGTAATAGGATGGGTCAGATTGGAAAACGTCCATAACAAACTTCCCTTTGTGTTTACCGAAATTCACCATCTCCCTGTCTTGGTCGTCATAGACCAATCTTCCGGCAAGGTCAACGGTGTTATGCATATTGGTGAACTTATGCAGATAATCAATGTCCTTGTCTTGTAAGTCGGCATAACGTTCCAATTGAGCGATGAACACTTCATACGTTGCCAATGTATCTGCGTCGGCAGCATGTGCGTTTACAAGCTCCTTACCACAATAGAATTTGTAGGCTGCAGCTAATGTACGGGGCTCCATCTTGTGGAATATATTTTGCACGTCCACCAAGCGCCTTCCTACAAGTGAAAATTCAACGCCTACCCTGTGAAACTCCTCAACCAAAAACGGAACATCAAATCTGTTTGAATTGTAACCAGCCAAATCACAGCCATCCATGAACTGTTTTAACTCCGATGCAATGGCAGCAAAATCAGGCGCGTTTGCAACATCGGCATTGGTGATGCCTGTTAGCTGCGACACGAATTCAGGAATGGGCATTTCCGGATTTACACGCTTATGAAAATCCGCGCGGGTGCCATCTGGGGAGATTCGGATTACTGAAATTTCAATGATGCGATCGGCTCCAACCGTCACCCCTGTTGTTTCAAGATCAAAAAAAGCAAGGTTGCGGTCTAGCTTCATACAATTGTTATCGAATGTTATTTAACCTTATCAGCAGGGTTAGGCTGAAGCTTCAACTCTTTACGGATTCCTTTCTCGCCTTCATCACCTACAATGATAATCTCTTCTTCCAAACGTCCCATTTTTGCTGAACGGGCCTTCAATTTATAGGTTCCGGGGCCTAGCAAAACAAATATCTCAGAGGCAGGACCTGCAGGCTCCATAATTGCCAATACTTCGCCGGTAGACTCCTTCACAACGCTACACACCGCATCCTTGGCTGGAAGTCCCATGGAGTTTAATACGGTTGCCCTGAAAAGAGTTCCAGCATTCTTAACCAACGGATCTTTCAATTGGAAGTACCAGATATCGAGATCGCCCAAACCTCCGGGCTTTACATCCGACACATATCCGGTACGCCCATTGGCAGCCAAGGTGAAGTACTGGTTATCGAGTGCGTTATTCAGTGGATATCCGATATTGAATGGCTTGTCCCATGCTGAGGCAGAGGATGCGCGAGATGTCATGAAAATATCGAATCCGCCCATGCTGGTGTGTCCCTTTGAAGCGAAGAACAAGGTTTTGCCATCGTGCCAGATCATCGGACTATCTTCGTCGTGCTTGGTATTCACATTAGCACCGAGGTTGATTGGAGCAGACCACTTTCCTGACTCGTCCTTGTCAATCAGTTAGATATCCGTTACACCCAAACCCCCTTTAAGCCCTGTTGCAGCAAAGAAAACGCGCTTGCCGTCATTGCTCATACATCCACCGGTCTCCAAACTCTTGGTTGCCATCTCAGGAGCGATTATAGATGCTTTTATCCAAGTCTTACCTTGTTGTTCCGAAACATAGATATCACCAATGATGATTCCATCCTCTTTGTAAATAAATAGCTTATCACCATTGGTATTCATGCCCGAAGAGATATCATAAAATTCCGAATTAATCGAAATCCCAGCATTCTTAGCTTTGGTCCATGCCGTATCAAGGCGAGAGCTGAAATAAACATCCGGCAAAACATCTCCGAAGTCGTCAGTCATTCCACCCATATTGCCTTTGCGACCCGAAGTGAAAAACACAACGGTATCCACTGCCATTCCCACACAAGCGTAATCGGCTCCAGGTGAGTTCACGCTTTTGCCTGGGTTGGTGAATTTCACATCCAATGGATTCTTGGAATAATCTTTGGCGTTGTAACAGTATTCCTGATAGAGTTCGAAATTGAGTTTTGGACTTATCTGACCTTTGCTCAGCTCCTTGAACTTATCGAAGGCGTCAATGGCTTCGTCATACAAACCAGCACCTAGGCAAGCTCTACCAAGTTGGTAATACACATCCTTGGGAGCATCTTTTTTGTCGGCAGCCTTAGTCAGATATTGGATTGCTTCCGTCTTATCGTAATTGCTATTGATTATGCAAACCCCGAATCGGTACAAGAATTCCGCATCATCCGGATCGAAGTTCACCAATAGCCGGTATTGCTCGCGCGCTCCATTCCAATTCGGAACCTTGAACATTTCCCCTGCCACCTTCTTGGTTTCAGCGGCTTGCTCCTTAGTAAGCTTGGGTATAGTGCCTTTTTTATTGGTTTGAGCCAGCGAGTTGTTGAAGGACAATGCTGATGAAAGAAGCACCAACGAAAGAAAAACGAAGAATGATTTGATTTTTTTCATGTATTCGAAGTATTATTTAGATTTCACGGTTGATGTCGAACTGCTCTAGATAATCAGCCACTCGACGAACAAAACTGCCACCTAATGCGCCATCAACAACGCGATGGTCGTATGAGTGGGAAAGGAACATCATGTGTCGAATCCCAAGGGTGTCTCCGTATGGCGTTTCTATTACCGCAGGCTTTTTGCGAATTGCACCAACGGCCATGATGGCTACTTGAGGTTGAGGTATGATGGGTGTGCCCATTACATTACCAAAGCTGCCGACATTGGTTAGCGTGTATGTGCCTCCTTGAATTTCTTCAGGAGCAAGCTTACCAGCACGTGCGCGGTTCGCCAAATCGTTTACAGATTTGGTGAGACCAAGCAGGTTCATACGGTCGGCGTTCTTGATCACGGGAACAATGAGGTTACCCGATGGCAAAGCGGCTGCCATTCCGATATTGATATTCTTTTTTACGATGATGTTCGTGCCATCCACCGATACGTTTATCATCGGAAAATCCTTTATCGCCCTAGCAATGGCTTCGATGAAAATGGGCGTAAAGGTTATCTTCTCGTTTTCCCTTTTCTCGAATGCGTTTTTCACTTTGTTACGCCACATCACCAGGTTGGTAACATCAGCTTCAACGTAGGATGTTACGTGAGCAGAAGTACGCTTCGACATCACCATGTGCTCAGCAATGATCTTGCGCATGCGATCCATTTCGATGATCTCCACATCTCCGTTGAGAGAAACACCAGTAGCAGTAGCAGTGGCAGTGGCAGCAACATTATCAGAAGCATGTGAAGCGACAGGAATTGCAGGAGCAGCGGCAGCAGGCGAAGGCGCTTGGGTAGCGGCAACAGTTGAAACTCCTGCTTTACGTCGCTCCAAGAACATCATCACATCCTTTTTGGTTACACGACCATCGGCACCTGTTCCCGGGATAGAATCAAGTTCTGCGTGACTGATTTTTTCCTCCTTAGCGATTGTGCGTACCAAAGGGGAATAAAATCGTCCTTCCGCATTTATTATTGGTGCCGGTGGCGCTGGTGTGCTTGACGGAACATAGGGAATGGACGTAGATGTAGGAGCTGCGACAGGAGCCGGTGTAGAAACAGTATTAGCCGGAGCGGCAACCGAAGGAGCAGAAGCGCCCGTTTCGATCATCGCGATTACGCTTCCTACCTGAACCACGTCACCTTCGTTAAAAAGTATTTTCGATATCGTTCCAGCTACAGATGAGGGAACTTCCGAATCGACCTTGTCCGTGGCAATTTCCAAAACGGATTCATCGGCCTCGACCTTATCCCCCTCCTTTTTCAACCATTTGATGATGGTTGCCTCGGCCACACTTTCTCCCATTTTGGGCATTTTCATTTCCACCTGTGACATAGCGATCTTGTTTTCAGTGATTTAAGGATAAAAACAGCTTCATCCTTCCTATTGCAAAAATAAGAAAAAGGGTGCAAGGTTTAGTTAAAAACCTATCCTTGCAAACCTTAAGAAAACCAATGGCTTACTGCCCTTTGGCATCTGCCAAAAACTTGGCCAAGCCGATGTCTGTAAGCGGGTGCTTCAACAGGTCGGTAATGGCCGACAAAGGGCAAGTGGCAACATCTGCACCTGCTTCTGCACAGCGTATTATGTGCATGGCATGGCGGATGGATGCGGCAAGCACTTCCGTCTTGTATCCGTAATTATCATAGATGTGCACGATCTGTTCGATTAATAGCACACCGTCATAGCTCACGTCATCCAAACGTCCAATGAAAGGGGAAACGTAAGTGGCGCCCGCCTTGGCGGCTAGCAGCGCCTGTCCCGCCGAAAAAACCAGCGTACAGTTGGTTTTTATGCCTCTTTCTGAAAAATACTTCAGAGCCTTTACCCCATCCTTGATCATAGGTATTTTGACCACGATTTGGGGGTGAAGTGCGGCCAATGCTTCTCCTTCACGCACCATTCCATCGAAATCCGTTGATAATACCTCTGCGCTGATATCGCCACCAGGGACTAGATTACAGATGTCCACGTAATGTTTTTTAACGGCATCATCGCCCTTGATACCCTCTTTAGCCATCAGGGATGGATTGGTGGTTACACCGTCGAGCACGCCAAGTGCCTGCGCTTCTTTTATTTGTGCCAGATTGGCTGTATCGATGAAGAATTTCATGGGAGGTTTTTGGGTTAGGATTTCAAAATTAGGAAAATTGTTCAGTACCGTGGGTCCGGCATCATTTCCAAGCGGGCTAATTTCTGCACCTCCAGACTAGGAAAACCGAACTCCTCCACTACTCTACCCAAAATCAGGTAAACGCCTTTACCCTTGAACGGATAAGCGGCCAAACTGGAAGGGAAATGTACCGTGTCGAAGAAATCACCTTGATCATCCAGGAATGTTCCGAAGTGCATCAGCTCGCGCCGCACGGTGGTCACGTATTTTACAGTTACCAAGTTTGCTACCATTCTTACGGTTTGCCCGATATGGTGAACCAAATCGCGGGCACGTACCTCGCCTCGGAAATCGGTTTTCAGCATGTCGAAGGAAGTCATGGTTACCGGAAAGCCCAACAACTCCATTTCATCAAAGGCGTCTTCAATCTTCTGATGAACCAACATAGGCAACTCGAAATGCTTCAATGGGGTGGCAAAGAGTTGTTGAGATACGGGTGCCGGCATCTCACGCCCCAACAACATGTGCGCATCCCACAACAGTTGTTTCTTGTCGACTCCTGTAAAACGAAACGCGTCCAAACGTATGAGGATGACCAGTTGTTCCAAGGCGACATCGGTGCGGGATACGAAATCCTCCAAACCTGCATAATCACCATTATTGAATCGCTCCTCCACTAACGAATCGATGGCCTGCGACTCTAAATTCTGAACCAAATTGAACCCGAGATAAACATCCTTTCCGTAGATTACTGTATCCCGCTCGCTCCTGTTTATACAAGGCAGATGGATAACGGCTCCGCATTTGCGCGCCTCGTTCACATAAACCCAGGAGCTGTAGAAGCCTCCGAAATTATTGATGACTGCCACATGGAATTCATGCGGAAAATAGGTCTTCAGATACAAACTCTGGTAGCTCTCAACCGCGTAGGATGCCGAGTGCGCCTTGGAAAAAGAATATCCAGCAAAGGACTCTATTTGACGCCACACTTCCCTTGTCAACTCTTCAGGATAACCTTTGGCACGGCAGTTTTCGAAGAAACGGTCTACAATGAGCTCCATCTCCCGTTTGCTACGCGTTTTCCCACTCATAGCACGGCGCAACACATCGGCATCAGCCAAATCCAATCCGGCAAAATGGTGGCACACCTTGATCACATCCTCCTGGTACACCATCACGCCATGGGTTTCGCTCAATTGCTCGCGCATCACAGGATGGAGATAATTGAATCCGTCGGGATGATGGAAGCGGTGTATGTACTCGCGCATCATGCCACTCTTGGCAACACCGGGACGAATGATACTGCTCGCGGCAACGAGACTCACATAGTCGGAGCAGCGTAGCTTCTTAAGTAGTCCACGCATAGCAGGACTCTCAACATAAAAACAACCGATCGTATCACCAGAGCGCAATTGCTCACGCACCATCTCATCGCGCTTGAACATAGCCACATCATGCACATCCACTTTTATGCGCCTGTTGCGCATCACCAGCTCGGCAGCGTCTTTGATATGACCGATGCCGCGTTGACTCAAGATATCAAGCTTCTCGAATCCGATGGCTTCGGCCACGTACATGTCCCATTGTGTAGTAGGAAAGCCTTTCGGAGGAAGGTCGAGCGCGGTGTAGCAGGTGATGGGCTCTTCGGAAACGAGCACACCTCCCGCATGTATCGTACGTAGGTTTGGAAACTCCGACATCATTTTTCCGTAATGGAAAATCTGTTTGGTAACGCTGTCGAATTCCGTGATGCTTTTGCGTGACTCCACCAACGCGTCCATCTCGTCTTTGGGCAAGCCATATACTTTTCCCAACTCACGGATGATGGATTTCCCTTTGAAGGTAGACATGGCTCCGAGCAGGGCTGTATGCTTGCGGCCATATCTTTTGAAGATATATTCCAACACTTCATCGCGCTCCTTCCATGAAT
>JBKDSL010000055.1:0-18013 GCA_046340555.1 Bacteroidota bacterium | reverse complement strand
CAAGAGGAGTACGCGGCAGGATAAATCACACCGTACCAGGTGGTAAAATCAAGAGAGGTACCAGCCGCAGCCATGATCAGTTTTCCTTTTCCATACGCGTAATCAACACCATCTTTGAGCACACTGCTCGAGAATGGGGTGCCAATACTCATGGAAATAACCTTCACATTTCGGTTGTTGCCCAAGCGTGTACAAGCGTTTTTAACGGCTGTACGTTCAGATGATAAATCAAGTACCACATCCTCGCAACCACGAATGAAATACAGGTTGCTTTTGTACGCCACTCCTGTTGCCGCACCTTGGTTGTTGCGCGGGCCAACAGCCTGCGCCGACATGCTGTTGCCATGTGAGCAACCTGTGTAAGCGGATGTTCCAAAAGTGTATTCTGCCAATACACTTCTTCCTACATTGGAATCACCATTATTGAATTGTGATCCGAGTAGCGGCTGTGCTGAGCTCAATCCTGCATCTATAACGCCTACTGTGATACCGCTACCTTGTGCCAGTGTCCAAGCTTGAGAAATGTTATGGTAATTGAAGTTCCAAGGTAACACGGCATTGGGTGTGATGGTGGTGTAATCGGCGCTATTCAACGGCTCGCTGCTTGGACTGCAGCCGGAGGTAGACATCACCTTGTTTGGCGAGGCGGGACGATAATCTAATGGTTCGATGTAGCGGACGTTCTTCAGGTTGTACAGAGCAGTTAGCAGATGTTTGTCGTTGGTGCGGATGGTGATGATAGGCAGGTAGGGGTCGTCTTCCACTAATAAGTCATTCCAAACCAATTTAATTGCGGATTGCTTGTTGGCTACTTCTACAATGAAGTTGATTAAAGCATCATGCACGCTTTTGTATTCGCCTTTGGTTAGATCCAGTGAGTGTAGTTTGGAGGAAATATCTCCCTCGTAATGGGGTTTGTAGCCGATGGCTACGGTTTGATCGCTATGTTGAATGGCACTCCAAACGGTTTTCAAATCAACCCACTCCCAATGGAAATCACCTTTGCTTTGGCGCAGTCCGGCCACGATATCGTCTACTTCGGTTTTCGAAAAAGCATCACCTGTTGGTACATTGGTTAGGGTTTCTTTTTGAATGAGAATTTCGCCATTGGCGGATGTCTCATCCAATTCGGGCTTTGAGCAGCCGTTTATCATCAAGAGTACGGCAACAAAGTATGCGATTTTTTTCATGTGGTAAGTGGTTTTGTGTGTTAGGCTAAGTTCTGATAAAGTATTGTGATTGGCAAATTATTTTGGGGTTTGTTCATAGTTAAATGATTTCTTTTCTGCTATTAATGATTCGTGGAAACTTTTAACAATAATGATTAAGTAGGTTGCACACTAATCATTCAGCATGCTCTTATAAAAATGCTTGCGAATTTCAATTTTTGTTCCTGGCTAACATCAAAGAGTAAAGCCTAACCATTGTCTGCTTAGGTGTTGCTGGATTTCTCACAATCAAACCAGGCACAACTCCTATTATTAAAGATTGCGCTTAGTGGTAGGCCTGCGAAGTACCGTGCAAATAATTGGGATTAGTGGGAAGCGTGCTTCGCTCTGCTTCCCGGTGTTCCCTTGGTGGGAGGCATCAAAACCAACACAATGCAGGCACTTCGTGCCTTTCATTTTTCATTTGCTTGATTTCGCTCAAGCAAGCTTGGCTCATCAGCAAATAAAAAATGCCCCGCATTTGCGGGGCATTGGGTTGTGCTTTGGCGGAGAGAGAGGGATTCGAACCCCCGGAGGTTTAACCCTCAACGGTTTTCAAGACCGCCGCAATCGACCGCTCTGCCATCTCTCCGATACAAAGATACGATTTATGATAAAACCTGAAATGGCTTTTTTAGATTTTGATTCACATTCAATAATTTGATAAACAAATATTTGTGTTTAATTGTATTTTGCAGTTAATTGCCGAAATTTGAAACAAGACTAATAAGCCGATCAAATGACCCGAGTAATTCATGTGGTAAGCGACTTTTGTATGGGTGGGGTGTCGGCCGTGGTTTATGATTTGGTAAAAAACTATAAATCAAGTCTATACGAATATCATATTGTGAACCTGTCGGGCGGCGGTGATGATGCTGTAATCAATAGGTTTAAGAACCTCGGAATCCCCATTCATAATGTGCAATACAGCTTCCAATCCGGTTTTTCGAGCATCGATTACATTAAAGAAGCTTTTGGAGTTGGAAAATTCAGAAAAGCCAATAAAGCAGCCATCGATGCCATCGCTCAATTAAGTCCAGATATTCTTCACTTCCACACCTTGCCACGCGAACTCATGCTCGGTCGTGAAGTGAAGCGAAAAACCAATTGCAAGCTTGTGCATACTGATCATCAGGTTCGAATAAGCAGCAACGATTCAAGTTTGATGGGAAGGATGCTGCTCAGAATTCCTTTCCAGCAATTCTTCAAAAACTACCACCTGATTGCGGTTTCTGACGAGGTTTGCAATTACTTGGTAAAAATGGGAGTGAAATCCACTGCCGCATCAATTACCGTTATCCGTAATAAAATCCTTGGATCCAATCATCGTATTTCCTACTATCAAAAGCCCGAACTTAAAGTTGTCTATGTGGCCAGGATCTCAAAGGAAAAGGGACATCATGACTTGATTCGTGCTTGGTCGATGCTTCCTGCAATAGGGCTTCATTTGTTTGTTGTTGGTCCCGACCAGATGCAAGGTGCCATTAAAAACCTCAGTGATGAGTTGAATTGCCTTAACACAGTAACCTTTACAAGCTCCATTCCCAATGCCATAGATTTCATCGCGGATGCCGATATAGGTGTGTTTCCCTCTTACAAAGAAGGTCTTCCTTTGGCATTGCTTGAAAAGATGCGAATCGGTTTGCCCTGCGTTGTATCGGATATCCCGGAACTGAAATCCATAGTCACGGATGGCGTTGATGCTATGGTGTATAATTCTGGTAATCTAAAACAGCTTTCCAACAAAATCATGCAACTGGCAAGCGACTTATCACTCAGGGAAAGAATCGGTGCCTCGGCGGCAGCCACTGTGGAAGCCAAGTATGTGAGCAAGCTGGGCGGGATTGATAAGGAATACGAGGAATTTTATAGAATAATGATTTAAAATGGTTTGCAGTATCATTGACATTTTTTTCATTCAAGTAGTCTGCTAAGTGCCATTTATGATTTCTTTTCCAATTACCGAATCGAATTGTGTTTCTTTGCATTGCTTGGTTTGGAAATATATAAGTCTAAGATCAACAATCACTCATGGTTCCATTATGCCCGATTGAAGTATGTGAATTCTGTGGTTACACATTGCACAATCATATTGGAAAAGGCCAATCAATTTATTTCTAAAATCAATACTTTTTCAGGAAGCACTTTCATTTATGTCTGACAGAAATCCTGATGATCGCATAGTTTATCTGCACGGAAGGCCCGACGCTCACCCATTGCATAAATCTTTTGCAAATTCGGTAACAGGGAACCATTTCCATGTGGATGCACCCATTCGTTGGCAGGATAAGAATTTCCATCCTGTAATTTTGTTATTCATTTGGTTTTTAAACGCACTTTTTTTTCCTTTCAAAAATTACAGGATTTATCTGATAGATAATTTGCATGTGAGTGTGATTCTATTCAAGGCTTTTTTCTCAACCAAGAAGAGGAAATTCATTGTGCATTTGGGTAGCCACACGCTTTATTTCATGAAAACAGGTCGTTTTAGCCGCCTTAACCTGAAGTTGCACAAATGGGCTCTATCAAAATACGATGCTCTTATTTGCGAAGGAGAAATGGCTCAGAGGTTAGCCAAGGATCTATTGGGTGATAAATGCCCACCAACGTATGTTACATTTCTTGGTCCTCTCGCTTCCAGAACGCAGTTGCTGCATAAGGTAAACCCTGATCTGAATTCCCAAAACATTCTGATCATGGCTTCCGGTACGGATATGTTTCGCCTCCACTACAAAGGGTTGGACCTAATGTTGCGTTCATTCTCTGCTCTGTTGGAAGTCTGCCCTGATGCTCGGCTGTTTATTATGGGACGTTGGACAAAAGAGCAGCTTTACGCTTACGTTCCTTCTGAATTGTTCAATGGTGCCGATCCCAAAATCGTTTTATTAGGATATGTCAATGATATCACTGAAGTCCTTGCTAAAATGTCGCTATGCATCCATCTCAGTAGGGGCGATGCGTTTCCTACAGCAACAATTGAAGCCATGTCGGCCGGGATCCCAATAATCATGTCGAACGTTACAGGCACTCAAGATATAGTTGCTTCTGTTGATGATTCTTTCGTATTGCCTCTGGATGAGACTAAGTTGAAAAACAAGATTTCCAATTATTTTCAATTGAAAATCGATGAGAAAAAGGCCCTGTCTGATTGCTTCCGCAAAGCGTCAGAACCTTATACGGAAGAAAACGCTGTGGCTCATTACAGGCGTACTTTCAATAGTGTTTTGGCCGCTTTGGATAATCCTTCAACATGAGCCGTATTCTCATTTACTATTCAGCCAACAAGAGGTCGAACTCCATAGAGACTTACGCGCTGCAACTTAGGGCCGCAGGCAACGATGTGTTTTTTTTGACCACATGCGCTCAAGGCGATTTGCACCGTTTTTTTGATAGTAATGGTTTTGTATATTCGGATTCAACGTCAGAAGGAAAGTCTTTTCCTGTTGCATTCTTGATCCGATTTTTTGAGTTGATTCAATTCTGTAATCGGCATAAAATCGACATTATTCACTCGCATTTGCACCCCACCAACATCGTGGCGGTTTTCGCTCAATACTTTTTAAAGTCCAAGGTGGTCGTGTTCAGGCATCACTTGCATCATGTATTGCCGGGTCAGGAATCTGACATGATAAACCGAAATGAACGGTTGTTCGACAAGGTGATTTCTAAGATGGCTCGCATGATCGTAGTTCCCTCCAATGGCGTTTACAATGGGATGGTCAAGGATGAAGGTGTTAGTCCAGACAAGTTGATGGTTATACCGTACATCTACGATTTCGGTCAATACAATAGGCCAGATCCATCCGCAGTAAGCGAAATCCAAATGATGTATCCTTGTCGTTTAAGGCTAATCATGGTTTCAAGGCTTATCAAACTCAAGCGCCATATGTCGGTTTTTCCGGTGATTAAAAAGCTTGTTGAGACCGGATTTGATATAAAATTAATAGTACTGGATGAAGGCGACGAGAAAGAAAACCTCCAAAATTGGATAATCGAGAATGGAATGTATAACCACATATTTTTGGTGGGTTTCCGAAGGGATTTCATCAATTATATGGCGGCATCCGATATGTTGATCCAGCCATCCCTCACGGATGCCAGTAATAACGTAGCCAAGGAAATGGCTATGCTCGAAAAGGTGATAGCTGTGTCGGAAGGTGTTGGCGATTACTCCGATTATGTTGAGGATGGGGTGAATGGGTTTTTATTGCCTCTTGAAAATACCGAGGCAAAAATTGAGGATTGCATCCGAAAGGTTTCTGAGAGTCCGGATCATTACTTGGAGATGGGCCAGCGACTTCGCAAAACCGTTTTGGGTAAATTCGATGTCTCAAATTCCGGTTGGGTAATGGACCTTTACGCTAGATTACACGCTCGGCTTTAAGCTTCTTTTTGTAAAATTGTATCAAAATTCAAACGCAAATGAGCAAATCCAATAGGTTAACCACATGGATACTATTAGCCATGGCAGTAGGAGTCATATTGGGATATGTGATTCATATCAACGCAACTCCAGAAACCATCAAAGCCATTTCAACAAACCTGAAGTTGCTAACCACCATATTCCTCAGACTTGTCCAGATGATTATTGCACCATTGGTTTTCTGCACGCTTGTGGTGGGCATCGCCAAACTTGGTGATCTCAGTGCGGTGGGTAGGGTAGGAGGCAAGGCCATGGCTTGGTTTTTGGGCGCATCCTTGGTTAGCCTGATGTTGGGTATGGTCATAGTCAATATTTTCAAGCCTGGTGCCGCTATTGATTTAAGCAATGCGGATATGGCAGCTGCTGGAGATTTGATTGGCAAGACACAGGAATTCTCATTGGCCAAGTTTGTGGAGCATGTATTCCCTCGTAGCGTTTTTGAAGCCATGGCCACCAACGAGATATTGCAGCTTGTTATATTCAGTATATTCTTTGGCGTTGCTGCAACAGCCATGCAAGACTATGCCAAGCCTGTGATTAAAGGTCTTGAGTCCGCCTCTCACATCATATTGAAGATGGTTGGTTATGTGATGAATTTCGCGCCTATAGGTGTTTTTGGAGCCATAACAGCTGTTATAGCTACAAAAGGGCTCGCCGTATTTGTTTTCTATGGAACCTATCTCCTTTATTTTCTGATAGGTATCTCTTGCTTATGGGTTGTTTTGTTAACTGTTGGATATCTCATTCTCCGTAACCGGTTACCGGTTTTGATGAAACGCATTGCGCAACCCATGCTCATCGCTTTTAGCACCACTAGCAGCGAGGCAGTGTTTCCTAAGCTAACGGAAGAGCTGGAGCGTTTTGGATGTAAGGATAAGGTGGTGTCTTTCGTATTACCGCTTGGTTATTCTTTCAATTTGGACGGCAGCATGATGTACATGACGTTCGCATGCATCGCCATCGCACAAGCCTATGGAATCGATTTGGATTTGGGTACGCAGTTCACGATGTTATTGGTTCTAATGCTCACCAGCAAAGGCATTGCAGGCGTGCCACGTGCGTCCTTGGTAGTGGTCACCGCAACCTGTGCCATGTTCGGTATCCCACCGGAAGGAATCGCCCTAATCTTGCCTATCGATCACTTCTGTGATATGTTCCGATCCACCACCAATGTGGTTGGAAACGCTTTGGCCACCTCAGCCGTGAGCAAGTGGGAAGGTATGTTGGAACATGCTCCGCAAAACGATAAAACAACCTAAAATCACCATCGCATTATGATTTTCAATGAATGCCAGACTTTATCATCAATCATTGATGATACTAGAAAACTGACGCTAAGTTTTCTCAGTCAGCTTGAGGACTCGAATGGTTTTTATAATGACTTTAAGTTGGATGACAAACACCTGAACAGTGCGTTTTGGATAATGGCCCATTTATCTGTAACCCAAAATTTTCTGTTACTCCGTTCTACGGGTGGCGAGACGATAAAAATCCCTTACGCTAGGCAATTTGGAATGGGGGCTGTTCCTCCTTCGCGTGAAGAGTGTCCGTCTTTGGAGGAGGTACGTAGCATTTTTAATCTTGTGCATGAAAAATCCGTCAAGCACATACAAAACCTTGACCCATCCCAATTGAATCAGATTAACACAACAGGTTTTGTGTTTTTGGGCGAAGACTCCATCCGGTCAGTGATTGTGCATGCCATCAGGCACGAAAATATGCACTCAGGCCATCTTTCATGGCTTTGCAAACTGAACGGTTTGAAAACGATTTAGAAGCCTTTACTTCTCGGCTGCTGACTTCTTGTTAACGCGAACTGGAAGTTTCTTGCCATATTAGCCTTATCGGATTTTGCCTGTATTCGAATGGATGTATCCATTACTGATGGGGGTATCAAGTAGCACAGCAAAAAAACGTGGGCCATAATAAGTTAACTCCCCTTTTTATTTTCTTGTTTGAAACGTATCAAGCCAGCTAACTTAATAAATGGTTGCTCGATCAATCTATAGAAAAGATAAGCGAAGATTATGGCTATTGTAGTGAAGAGGAATAGCAACAGGATCTTACCTGTTGCATCGTATGAGCCTCCTAACAACCATTTGGCTGCGAATTCCGCTGAAATACCTGAGAAGTGATGAGTGATATACAAAGAATAGGATATGCCTCCCAGGAACTTTGCGTACCGGTTTTTGGTTTTCACGAAAATGATGGCGAACATGGTTAATCCTCCTGCAATCGCACTAGGAATATTGAGTTGAATAGCGCAAACCAATATGGCTGCAAATCCTCCAAGGATGAAATAATTCCTATCAATTCTCTGAATCAAGTAGAGAAATGCCCAAATTCCCATAATGAACAAGGAGTTGAATTTGAAAAATATGACCTGATCAAGGTATAGGAAGTAGCTCGCAGACAATAGGGAAAGCAACAATATATAATGCACTATTGAAGTTCTGGCATTTATAAGAAGAGGAAAAACAAAAGCGATTATCAAATAGTATTGCAGTTCCACCTCCAGGGTCCATAAAACGCTGTAAAAGGGCTTTATGTTTCCTATATCAAATGTGTAGAACATGTTGCCAAGCACTGATCGAGCATTCATGCCTGGCCAATCCATACCTTCTATGGGGTTGCCGTTTTTCCAAAGTGCAGCATAATAGATAGCCACAATCAAGCCCATTGCCAACCATGAAGGCGGTCCGAGTCGCACCATCCTCTTGGCAATAAATCGGCCTGCATTAGTTATGGTGTATCCACCTTGATACATTGCAAATGGAATTACAAAACCTGAAATCACAAAAAACACCTGAACGCCCAAATCGCCCCAACTGAATAAGGGGCCGAGTGGATTTGGTTTTATTGTTGGTAGAGTGGAATTGGAAAAATGGAATAACACCACGGCTAGTGCTGCAATGCCTCGTAGCAAATCCAAGTTGTCCAAGTGCTTCTTATCCAATGATTCTAGATTTAATGCAATGATAGGTACTATATCGTAAAGTAACTTTTGTACATTTAATAATTAGTTTTGTGTGCTATATTGATGATTAATAGCTTTCAACTGAAATTGAGCGTTTTTTAATAATTGTAGGTAAAGCAATAAAATATCTGGGTAAACGTTTGTATTTTAGGGGTGAAATTTTGTTTTAAAATGAAAACGAAACTCAAGCATGTTTTTTGGTTGGCAGCTAGCTTATGTCTTGTTGTGTCGGCATGTAAACATGAAATCCCCCAGCCAATTGTATTGGATGACGGCAATGGAAATGGGAATGGTGCGGGAAGTGGCATTCCCTGCGACCCTGATTCCGTTTACTTCGAACAGCAAATTCTTCCATTGCTTGTATCCAATTGCTCCCAATCAGGTTGCCATAATGCCGGCTCTGCCCAAGATGGTATAGTGCTAACCAGTTATTCAAATCTCATGAACACGGCTGGAACCAACGAGCTGTGGGAGGTAATCAATGAAACGGATCCTGATAAGATAATGCCTCCTCCTCCTGAAAGCCCTTTGACCTCTGCTCAAATCAGCTTGATTCAAACATGGATTCAGCAGGGAGCACAAAATAACTTTTGTGACGAGGCTACGGGACCCTGTGACACTTTAAATGTTACTTATAATGGCACTGTAAAACCGATTTTACAAGCCAAATGCGTGGGTTGTCACTCGGGTGCTTCCCCGTCCGCAGGCATTAATTTATCCACTTGGGCTGGCGTAAATTCCACTGCTCAAGCCGGGTCATTAACGGGCTCTATCAATCATCTGCCTAGCTATTCACCGATGCCTAAATCTGGTCCGAAACTGCCTCCTTGTGAAATTCGTCAGATTGAAATTTGGGTTTCCCAAGGAGCTCCTAATAATTGATCAAATGTCCAGGCTTATCAAATTGTTATTCGCAGTCGTGGCAACAACCTTGTTATCGGGATGCTATTATGATGTGGAACAAGAATTATACAGCTCTAATTGTGACACGTCAGGTGTCACTTATTCAGGCACCGTAGTTCCAATGCTCCAAGCCAATGGTTGTCTAGGATGCCATACTGCACCTGCAACCGCAGGAAACAACATCGTATTAGATAATCAAGCGAGCATTGCCAGTCTTGTTCAACAAAACAGGTTTATATCAGGCGCAGATCGAATGCCGCCTTCACCTAGTCCGCCAGCACTCACCGATTGCAATATGGATAAGTTGAGAGCTTGGGCGAATGCTGGTGCACCTAATAACTGAATTACCCTATGAAAAAATCACATATAGTCTTGCTTTTCGCCTTAATGGTTGTGGGTGGCACTTTTATTGTTTTCAAATGGGTTAACAAGCCCGTGGCCGATGTTTCGGAAGCTGTTTGTGAAATCAAAATATCGGCAGTTGATTTGTTTGATGCCTTTGCCAACAACGAATCAGCCGCGGATTCTATCTATTCGGGTAATTTAATCGAAGTGTACGGTAAGGTGAAGTCCATTTCAGCCGAAGGGTCGAATAAATCATTGATTTTTGGAACCAATGATTTGTTGTTTGGCATAGATTGTGCTATTGACCCAACACATCATGATAAATTGAAGTCCCTTGTAGAAGGTCAGGATGTCACAGTCCGAGGCGAGTGTAGTGGGATCCTATCAGACGTTGTTATGGTGCGATGTATCATTCTGTAAAAACCTAAAAACCAAAATATGAAAAAATTAATGCTCGCAATGCTGTTTGCCTCTGCAACAGTGATCTCAAATGCTCAAACAAAATATTTTACCAAGGATGGCAATATTTCATTCTATTCCAAGGCAGCTGTAGAAGATATTGACGCCACCAATAAAAAAGTTACCTGTGTGGTTGATGCTGCTACAGGACAAATGGAGTTTTCAATGCTCATTCGTGCTTTTGAGTTCGAAAAGGAACTTATGAAGGAGCACTTCAATGAGAACTATATGGAGTCAGAGAAATTCCCGAAGTCCACCTTTAAGGGAACAATAGATAATGCATCGTCTGTAAAATGGACGGTGGATGGAACGTACCCTGTTAAGGTATCCGGAAAACTTACCTTACATGGGGTTACGAAGGACATCAGCACAGCAGGGAATTTTACAGTTAAAGGCGGTAAGATCATTGGCAAATCTGAGTTCATGGTGTCGCTAGCAGATTATGATATCAAAGTTGAGAAAGCGTATACCGCTAAGATTGCTGACAAAATCAAAGTTACAGTGGATGTGAATTTGGCGCCATTGGCGAAATAATACTTTAAGAAATGAAAATTAGTTCACGATTTTTTGGGCCGCTGCTTGCAGCGGCCTTGTTTTGTTTTAATCCGCTTCATGCCCAAGATGATTTGTTGGGTCTGCTAGGCGATGAAACAGAAGAGGTAGAGCGTGTGAAAAACGCTTTCAAGTCGACCCGCGTTATAGCTTCTCATTCTTTGGAACATGTAGCCGGCGGGGTGCTCGACTTTCGTATCATGCACCGGTTCGGTTCACTTCGTGGTGGCAGCTACGAAGCTTTCGGATTAGATGCGGCAACCATTCGTTTGGGCTTAGACTATGGCATCACCGATCGACTTACTGTTGGCATCGGCAGAAGTTCACTTTACAAAGAAGTTGATGGCTTCCTCAAGTATCGTGCTGTTTGGCAGAGTAGGGGAGGTAAGAACATTCCCGTATCGGTTATCTTGGTTTCTGGCATCACTCGAAATGCCATGAAATGGTCTGATCCAACTCGGGAGAATTTCGAAACATCAAGGTTAGGTTACTACCATCAGATAATCGTTGGAAGGAAGTTTTCAGACGCATTCTCATTGCAAATCGCCCCAGTAATGGTGCATCGGAACCTCGTTCAAAAAACAACCGACAAACACGATACCTACCACTTGGAAATTGGTTCAAGGATCAAGCTATCCAAAAGAATTGCTCTAACGGTGGATTATTTTTATGGACTACAAGGTCAGTTCGATGCGAGTTTGGGTATCACCAACCCGCTATCCTTGGGATTTGATATTGAAACGGGTGGACACGTTTTTCAGCTTCACTTTACCAACGCACCAGCCATGACCGAAAAGACATTTCTTACCGAGACAATAGGAAAATGGTCAAAAAGCGACATTCATTTCGGTTTCAACATATCCAGAGTATTTACTTTGGATCGAAAAAGCTGAAAACCAATGTTTTTGTTTGGAAATCCTACCGTTTGGTAGGATTTTTTGTTTTTTATAATCATTTCGAGTGTTTTATTGGGATTTGAGCAAAATAGACCTAATTCTTACATCCGATTTTGTCACTTTTTTTAAATCATTATCGTGGAATCGTTGTTAATGGTTTGAAATTCAGATTTTTCGCACTTCTCATTCGATTTAATTTTGCTACTTACCCCACAAAACTTACTTCTGAATTAAGGTAACCTTTTCATGGGTTTTGCAGTAAAGAGCGCCAGTATATTAGTGTGAAGTCATTGAGCGACTCCCAA
Organism: Bacteroidota bacterium; assembly: GCA_046340555.1. GTDB lineage: Bacteria > Bacteroidota > Bacteroidia > AKYH767-A > OLB10 > JALRAP01. The sequence goes on along the minus strand of JBKDSL010000055.1, from coordinate 5,945 downwards.
CTTCTAAAACCTAGTGCGATGTCAAAGTATCTACTTAAGACAATACCGATCACCCTAGCCATTCTGGCTTTAGCGATCCTGAGCCCGAAAGAATCCACGGCTAGCCATTCCATGGGTGCTGATTTGACCTATCAGTGTCTGGGCGGTAACACCTACAAAGTGCGTGTATCGTTCTACCGCGATTGTGTAGGTATAGCAGCACCAGCCAGTGCTACTGTTAATATACGTTCTGCCTCTTGCGGGCGGAACCTTTCGGTTACTTGTACCCCAATACCTGGAACCGGTCAAGAGGTTACCCCTCTTTGTACGACCGCCGTTTCTACTTGTCAAGGCGGTATTTTCACAGGAATTCAAGAATGGGTTTACGAAGGTGTCGTTACACTTCCTCTTCAATGCAGTGACTGGGTGCTTAGTTATCAGCTTTGCTGCCGAAATGCCGCCATCACCAATATTGCAACTCCCGCCAATAATACCTTTTACATATACGCATCGCTCAACAACCTGAACGGACTTTGTAACAACTCTCCAACATTCTCTAACAAACCTGTTCCATTCGCTTGCCTTGGGCAGCAATTCTGTTTTAATCACGGAGCCACTGACGTGGATGGTGATTCGCTTGTTTACTCCCTGATCACACCTTACCAAAATGCCAACACCACGGTTCAATACAACGCTCCGTATAATGCCAGCAATCCTTTGGCATCATCTCCTGCGGTAACTTTTAATAATGCGACTGGTGACATATGCATGACACCAACGGCACTTCAAGTGACGGTTATGGCTGTTTTGGTTCGAGAATATAGAAACGGAGTTCTCATTGGATCCGTAGAGCGTGATATCCAAGTTACCGTTTTGAATTGCAATAACAATCTACCCACATTGACAGGTATCAACGGTACCAATAATTTCAACACTTCTGTATGTGCAGGCCAACAACTCTGCTTTAATATCATGTCGGCTGATCCTGATGCAAACCAGAATGTATCTGTAAACTGGGACGGTGGCATTTCTGGAGCAACTTTCAACACATCAGGCGGAAGCCGACCCACGGGAACCTTTTGTTGGACTCCTACTACATCTCAAATCTCCAACAACCCATATTGCTTTACAGTAACTGTTCGCGACGACGCCTGCCCCATGAATGGACAGCAGGTATATTCTTATTGTATTACAGTTGAGGGCGTAGTTGTAAATGCCGGTCCAGATCAATCAGTGAATTGCGGCGGGCAAGCCACTTTGACTGCCAATGCTTCGTTAGGCACTGGTAACTACAGTTATCAATGGAGCACAGGTGCTACAACACAATCCATAAATGCCGTACCGGGTACTTATATAGTAACTGTTAACGATGGCAATTGTACTGCAACAGATACGGTTGTGGTGAACAATAACAACACAGTTACGGCTGCATTTACCGCACCTGTAGGCTGTGCCGGTTCTGTAGTTCAATTCACCAACCAATCTACCACAACGGCCGGAACTTTGGTTTCTTATGCTTGGAATTTCGCTGGCCTGGGTTCATCCACACTTCAAAACCCATCATTCACGTTTCCAGCTGCAGGATCCTATACAGTGTCTTTGGTTGCTACGGCATCCAATGGTTGTTCTGACACTGTAACAAACACGATTACGGTAAACACGCCACCGGTTGCGCAATTTACCGGTGGAACTGCTTGCGCCGGCGGCACAATAGCCATCAACAATACTTCTACTCCTGTATCAGGCTCTTCATGGGCTTGGAACTTCGGAAATGGAACATCATCCACACTGCAAAATCCATCAGTAACCTATTCAACTGCGGGAAACTATAACGTTTCGTTGTTAGTGACAGCATCCAACGGATGTACGGCCATCGCCAACGTACCTGTTACAATCAATCCGTTGCCTGTTGCGTCCTTCAATGCACCAGCCACCGTATGTCAGGGAAGTGTGACACCTCTCATCAACACTTCAGGTCCTGGTTTGGGAACTATCACCAGTTATGCTTGGAATTTTGGTAATGGACAAACTTCGGTTGCATCTAACCCTTCAGTAACTTATACCAATCCAGGAAACTATACCATTACCTTAACCATTACCAATAGTTTTGGTTGTACGGCAACTGCTACCCGCAATATCGTGGTTAACCCAACCCCGGTGGCATCCGGCGGTTTACCCCAAGCTGTTTGTTTGGGAGGTTCAGCTACATTGTTCGCTTCAGGCGGCACCAATTACATCTGGTCAACAGGATCCACAACATCTTCAATAACAGTTACACCAACAACCACTACCAACTACACTGTAACAGTTACCGACATTACCGGTTGCTCTTCATCTGCAACTACCACAGTTACCGTGAGGCCTTTGCCAGTTATTGTGGTTACTCCGAACCAGTCGATTTGTTTCGGACAAACAGCAACCATGACTGCTTCGGGTGCTATTTCCTATTCTTGGAGCCCTTTGGGTGCCAATACTGCAACAGTTAGCGTGTCACCAACATCTTCTACCTCCTATGCCGTTACCGGTACGGATGCAAATGGATGTAGCGCTACATCATTCACTACAATTAACGTTAACCAATTGCCTGTAGTAAATCTTGCAAATACCTTCATATGCGTAGGTAGTACTGCAAACTTGAATGCGGGAAACACAGGTTCCACATTCCAATGGTCAACCGGACAAACTTCACAATCCATCAACGTAAGCTCCGCAGGAACCTACACCGTTACTGTTACAAACGCGCAAGGCTGTTCTACAATAGCTTCAGCGCAGGTAAGTCAAGGCGGTTCGTTCTCGAATTCCTTGGGTAACGTTTCCTTCTGCAACGGCGGAAGCGCGGTGCTCAATGCAGGAAACCCAGGTAGTTCATACTTGTGGAACACCGGGGCAACCACACAAACCATTACGGTTACAACCGGTGGTAATTATGCAGTCACCATTACAGACGCCAACGGATGTTCAGGTGTGCTGAATACTACAGTGAACGTAAACCCACTTCCTCAAGCCAACTTTACCCCCAACGACATCTGTATCACCCAGCCTTTGCAATTTGTAGATATTTCCTCCATATCATCAGGATCCATCGTTGGATGGAGCTGGAACTTTGGCGATGGAAACATATCGCAACAACAAAATCCGGTTCATACGTACAATACGCATGGTACTTATACCGTAATTCTGACAGTAACAAGCGCACAAGGTTGTACCGACACCGCCATGCGTACATTTAATGTTTACCCTTTGCCACAAGCCAATTTCAGTTACAACTTCGGTTGCGTGAATGAGCCTATCAATTTCATTGACCAATCCTTCACACAAATGGGTAACATCATTGGTTGGAACTGGGATTTTGGTGATGGTACATCATCTACACAGCAAAATCCCTCACACGCATTTACTACTCCTGGCATGCAAGTGGTTACACTCACCGTAACTACTGTTGGCGGATGTACGGATGTTCGTCCAAGAAACATTCAAATCTATCCAATTCCTGATTTGGCATTTGCCACACAAGCGTCAGGTGTATGCTTAGGAACCATGGCTGTTATTACAAACAACTCCAGTACATTCAATGGAGCCATCAACAGCTGGTTTTGGGATTTCGGTGATGGAACTACCGATAATTCGGCCAATCCAACTCACCTATATACCAATCCCGGTACTTATAACATTACGCTAATAGGTACCACTTCTCATGGATGTTTGGATACGATTAGCCAGCCTTTCACGGTTTATCCAAATCCAAATGCATTTGCTGGCCCAGACGCGACCATCTGTGTTGGACAAACTGCAACATTGAATGCAGCAGGAGGAGTCTCTTACCAATGGAGCAACGGAGCCACCTCCCAAAGCATTCAGGTCACACCCGATAGCACTACAGTTTATACGGTCACTGTTACCGATGCAAATGGTTGTACCGACTCGGATAGCGTTATTGTTAATGTAAATACCCTTCCTATTGCGAATGCAGGTCCCGATGTTGCTATTTGCATTGGTAAATCGGTAACACTGAGTGGCAACGCGGGTCCGTCTGTGAATTGGACTCCAGGAAACGCAAATACCACTTCAATAACCGTTTCCCCAATCGTAACAACAACATACGTTTATACAGTAACCTCCATGCAGGGATGTGTAAATCGTGATACACTAGTTGTTATTGTGAATCCGCTTCCATTGGTATCCGCTGGAACTGATTTAGCCATATGCGCCGGCGGTACGGCAACATTAACAGCTACAGGCGGTTTAAGCTATTCATGGTCGCCGACTGGACAATCAGGTGCCACCATCTTTGTGGCTCCTACGGCTCAATCCACATACACCGTAACAGTAACTGACGCGAATGGCTGTTCCGCTTCTGATGCAGTAACGGTAAGCGTGAATCCTAACCCTGTAGTCAATTTCGCTCCCCAGTTGTTATGTCTAGGCAATACTGTGGTGTTGGATGCAGGCAATCCAGGAAGCAGTTTCCTTTGGTTCCCCGGTGGCGAGACTACTCAATCAATTGTTGTTTCCGACTCAGGTCAATATGTGGTGGAGGTCACAAACTCCTTTGGTTGTTTAACCACGGGTATTGCCACCGTTAGCCTTGGCGGAAGTAATCTGGTTAACAATCCAACCAACGTGAACTTATGTGCAGGTCAATCTACCGTACTGGATGCCGGTAATCCTGGTTCCACCTACGCTTGGTCTAATGGTGCAACTTCACAAACCATTCAGGTAAATTCAACCGGTAGCTACACTGTAACAGTTACTGATCCTACGGGCTGTTCCTCATCATTTGTATCCAATGTTGCAGTAAATCCACTGCCTCAGCTTTCATTTACGGTTTCAAATGCCTGCTTAGGTGTTATAACTAATATAGTGAATACAAGTTCCATTGCTGCAGGAAGTATCATGACTTGGAATTGGAATTTTGGAGATGCGTCATTCTCCTCAATGCAAAATCCTTCACACAACTATGGTAATGCGGGTAATTACAACGTAACCCTTACCGCACAATCTGCCATGGGTTGTGTATCTACGGTTTCACAGCCCGTTTCTATTTATCAACTTCCCGATGCATTATTCACCGCTCCTCCGGTATGTGAAGGCGCTCCAACGCTCTTTACGGATGCTTCAACTTCTACCAGCGGTGGTATCAACTTCTGGAATTGGAGCTTCGGCGACGGTCAGACTTCCGGTTTGCAATCGCCTCAACACATTTACGCCACAGCGGGATTCTGGCCAGTGACTCAAACAGTTGTCACGATTAATGGCTGTTCAGATACCTACAATGGCGGAGTTACGGTTCACCCAATGCCGATGGTACAATTCAGTATGCAGGATGTTTGTGAGGGGTTGCCTGTTCAATTCAGCAATGTATCTACCATCAGTAGTGGCCAGATCACCAATTGGTCTTGGAATTTAGGCGATGGATCGGCATCCACTCAAACAAATCCCTTATATACCTACGGTACACCTTTGACTTATAATGTTACACTCACAGCCACATCCAACCAAGGCTGCGTGGCCAACAACACACTCCCTGTTACCATTCACCCAGCACCACGAGCTATGGGGTCTGTGGTACCCGTGTGTAAAGGGGAGGGGACTCAATTTGCCAATCAATCCACAATCATTACCGGTAGTATAGTATCCAATTATTGGAATTTCGGTGACAACGGATCTTCAAATGCAGTTGCTCCTAGCCACACTTACGGATCTCCTGGACTTTACAATACTTTGTTGGTGGTAACATCCGATTTTGGTTGCGTTGATTCTTTCACAATTCCAACCATCGTTAACGTGTTGCCCGATGCGAATTTCACCAATAATGGTTCATGCCTTGGCACACAAACACAAATGACTGACTTGTCGGTTGTGCCCTCGGGAGCCATTACTTCATGGGATTGGGCATTGGGCGATGGTAGTGTATCTACTCAACAGAATCCAGTACATAACTATACCAATCCGGGTAGTTACCTAGT
>JBKDSL010000054.1:0-12132 GCA_046340555.1 Bacteroidota bacterium | reverse complement strand
AGGTAATACCGTAAGTGCCATATGCGCCAAATGAAATTGCAGGATTGATTTGCGATGAAATAGATCCATTCGAGAAAATCCACTGATGCGAGGCAGCTCCCAAAGCAGCCGAGCTGAATTGGAAAACCGTATTGCTATCGCATGACGTGGTGTTATTGACCGTGTAGTTGGCGGTTGGATCCGGGTTTACTGTAATGTAGGCTGCACGGGTCTTCACACGAGTACAACCATAACTGTTGTTGGCAATCAGCTTTACTGTATATGTGCCGGGCGATGCATAGGTATGAGATGGGTTCAGTGCTGATGAAAAATTTCCATCGCCGAAATCCCATGTGTACGTGTTACCGTTTATTGTAAGGTTGGTGAAGTTGAAAACGTTTCCGGTTTCACAGCCCGTCTGTGTATTGACAGAGAAATCAGGAACTGGACTAACAGGCACGAAAATGTAATTGCTGCGAACCAGTGTGTCGTGGCTGGCGCCATTGATGGCCACCAATGTTACGGTGTAGGTTCCTGGTGAAGTATATACCGTGGTGGGATTGGCGAGGGTTGAGGAGTTACCGTTGCCGAAGGTCCAGTAGTATGAAGTGGCGTTTGTTGAAAGGTTAGCAAAGTTTACCGTTAGGGGTTCGCATCCGGAGGTCACGTTCGCGTTGAACAGTGCCGTTTGCGACTTTGCTGTTTGTGGGACCATGGAGGCGATCAAAGCCACTATCGCCACCAAGGTGGTTTTTACCCTGGTTAGTTGTTCCATCAGTTTTCATTTTTCAGTCGGCCAGGCTACAGTTCCATCCAAAACCTGGCAAACCGGGGTGATACAGGTATGTTATTTCACTTCGGGGTTGCCCTTGGCATAGTTGGTCTTGTTGTCGAGGCCAGAACTTTGGTTGATGATGGTTCCAGTAGCCGAGAACAACTGAAGACCGTCGTGGGTGATTTTCTTAACGCGGTAGTATGCGAAGCCTGCAGGAGGTGTAGAATCCATCCAGCTATAGAAGAGCTCCATGTCGCTAGAAACACCTTCCTTCACTCCTACCGACTCAAAATTGGATCCGTCGGCCGAACGCTCTACAATATAAATGCAGTCGTTTGCTTCGTTTTTCGCGGTCCAATTCACAAACACCTTGCCCGAGTTGAAAATGGTTGTGTAGTTGTTAATGTTGGCCGTGTTATGCAGACCTGATTGCACCATTGGGTTGGCAGATGCTTGTTGTGCAGTTGCTGCACTGTTTGCAAACAAGAATGCGGCAACGGCCATCAAGGCCATACGGGTGATTGTTGAGGTAGCGTTTTTCATTTTTTCTTTTTTCGTTAAGGTATTTGTTGGAAGTTGGGTCGTGTTGTTTTTCTGTTTGGATTTCTTGCAGACCGGCTGTTTCGCTTTTCTCACCGGCTTTGTGCTTTCCTTACATGCGCTCTTTAACGGAGGTTTTGAACGCAGGGTTACGGTTTCATCTAAAATAGATACAACACATTGGAATCAAGCATGTTAAATGCCCGCGTTGCACCACACCCCTTGCCTATATATAGAGGTATTGAAGAAGTCCAGTGGATTATCACAATTGATCAAAATGAAATGAAACCTTACAAAACAATTGCCGTAGAAGACCCCGATTCAAACAGCGAAAAACATCAAATCAATACCATGGATATCTTAAACAAGACCATCAAAAAGCTTAGCGATACCGAATACCAAGACCTGTTGATGCAGGTATCAGGTAAGAAGAAGAACAAACCATTCATGGTTCTTGAAACCACACGCAACCGCGATGTGGAGGATTCTGAAATGATGGATCTGCTTCAAGTGAATGCCAGCGCTTATTATACACTCAAATCTCGACTCAACTCTAAAATAGCCGCCATTCTTTCGAAAAACGTACGCAACCCGATCAGCATACTGATGGATGAGGTTACCCGTGTACCGGCCCACTTGTTCGGCTCTAACAAAGAATTCTCAGTTCGCGCATTGAAAGAATTGGAGAAGCAGTTGATTGAATACGATATGTCGTCGGAATTGATCGTGGTTTACAAAACCCTTGCGCAATTGCACATGTACGATGAAGAGTTCGATCAATACGATAAATTATACAAGAAGCATGTAGCGTTCTCGCTGGCAGTTTCGAAAGCAGAAGGTCTTTACTACCGCTATATCGTTAAGTTCGGCAACCAAGTTCTGAGCCCTGACAAGACCACCTTGCATGAGATGGAGAATATCCGCAAGGAAATGTTCAACATTTGCGATTTGTACGACTCGCACCGTCTATTCGTGCTATATAATATCGTTAGCATGTACCACATGTTGCTTACAGAAACCGACCAGGACAGCTTGCGTGCGAAGGAGTTGGATGTTGAAAAAACCTTGAATGAGATGAGTCGCATTTTCAACCGCTACCACCTCGACACCTTCTACCAAAATGTGAAGCCTTTAACTGACCTGTTGTATTTTGAATACTACCAAAAGGCCGGCAATCAGATTCGTGCCAACCATTACCATGAGCGTTCACTCGAGCACATGGATGACCTATGCCAGATGCACACCATGTCGTTCCATGTGGTGCGTTTTATGGAGGCCAAGTTGGATAAATACATGGCTGATGGTAACGTTGATTCCCTTACACGTTTCTGCGATCGCTTTGCGAACGGATTGGATATCGACACACACGAAACCTACCAATTCGTTACCTTGAAAAAATTCCTGGCTGCATGCAAGTTTTATCAACGTGATAACATGGCAGCTGCTAAAACAATCAACGACCTTCGCAACCGCATGTCGCTCAAGAACCATTTCCGCACTGATGTGGAATGCAAATTGTTTCAGGCATTGCAGTATTGCATGGTTGGAGAAGATGGATTGTGCACACAGATCATCTCCAGTTTGAAGCGACAAATCCGCGATAACGATACCGACTATGACAACGCCCAGTTGTTTATGAAAATCCTGAAAACCGCATTGAAGCCTGCCGACTTCCGAAAGAAGGTCAAGCGCATCGGTGAACTATGGGCAGATTTCAAGGAAACCGGAAAAACAGGGATGCCCATGCTGCAGTTCGTTCAGCTGGATGAAGCCTCGTTGCGCAAGATGGCGAACCCGATCAAAGAATAAGGATAATAATCAGATAACCTCCAGGTACTTTTCGCTCAACGGCTTGTTGAGGTACTTGTACACATGAGGATTAACCGAGGCCCGATTGATATCGTCGGGGCTTATGGACGAGGAAAGTACAATCACCTTGGATTTTGACTTCACATTTTCGTTAAGGTTAGCAAAATCGGCCAAAAATCCGAAACCATCCTTAACGGGCATATTCAAGTCTAGGAAAATCACATCAGGAACTTGAGCCGGGTCAGTTGAAACTTCGCGGAGGTAATCCAAGGCAGCATCGGCAGAAAACTTCACCACCACATTGGTGCAGAAACCCGAGGAAGCGATGATTCTTTCGTTAATGAAATTATCAATTTCATTATCATCGACCAAAAGTACGTGGGCAAATCTGGCCATTTCTACCTGTTAACGAGGGTTTTAGTTGTGGTGATGGGCGGAATCGAACCGTCGACCTAAGGATTTTCAGTCCTGCGCTCTACCAACTGAGCTACATCACCAGCCTGAATTCTTCAGAATGGGTGCAAAGGTAGTTTTTTTTAGGAAAGAAATGACAAATTCCATCAATTACACTAAATGCTAAAAATGAGGTCCTTGGTACTTATTTTTGCGAAAAAAAAGATTCTGTGCGGCAATTGGTGATAGATGCGGGCAACACTTTAATAAAAGGTGCCGTATTTGAAAACAACCACATCTTAGAGCGTTTCCAAACCAAGGGAAAATCCCTTGCTGATTTCATATTGGCTATCTCCGCATTGGACCAATTGCCCGAGCAGGCATTGATATCATCGGTTCGGGCGGATTCGGATTCGCTAACCGAGTCGCTAACCGATTTGGGCATCAATCAGGTTTTATCATTCCGAAGCGGCTTGAAACTCCCGATTAAAATCCAATACAAAACACCCGAAACACTTGGTACAGACCGCATAGCAAATGCCTGCATGGCATCAGCTATTTACCCCCAAGACAACATACTTGCCATAGATATAGGCACTTGCATCAAGTTTGATATGGTAACCGCTGATCAGGAGTACCTGGGAGGATCCATTTCACCAGGGGTTAAGATTCGTTATAAGGGACTGAGTTCATTCACTGGCAAGCTACCTTACTTTAAGAAAATGTTGGATGAATTCCCTGAACTAATCGGCACCTCAACTGAGGGCTCCATCCGGTCTGGTGTTGAGAACGGAATCCTTCATGAAATAATCGGAATGATTGATGCCTATGGGCAACGATTTGACAACTTGAAAATCGTACTCACCGGAGGAGACGCGGACCGATTCAGTCAGCTACTGAAAAAAAGTGGCATCTTTGTTGAACCCGAACTAACCCTCAAAGGGCTCCATTTAATACTGAAAACCAATGTCGAGAAGCCATAAGCTGTCCCCCACCCTCACGATTATCGCAGCCATGATGCTGTTTTTTATGCAGGGAAAGCTGCTTGCACAAACTTCCAGCATTTCGCCTTACTCCCGCTTTGGCATTGGAGATATTGTTCCAGAAGGATTTTCAATCCAATCAGGTATGGGCGGTATCGGTGCGGCTTACTTTTCCTCTACCAACATCAACTTCATCAATCCCGCATGTTATGTTGCGGACACCAACACCATTTTCGACGTAGGGGCACGTGGTGAAATACGTAAAATCAGCAACTCTGAACGATCAAACACCTTGAGTAGCGCCACGTTTTCGCACTTTGCCTTGGCGTTTCCCATCAAGAAAAACAAGATCTCTGGAAGCTTTGGACTGTTACCGTTCTCCTCCGTTGGTTATAATGTGGTTGATATCCAGGATACGGCAGGATTGGAAAACGTTCGATACGAATACCAAGGTCGGGGCGGTTTTAACAAATTTTATGTTGGAACTGGATTCAATATCGGTAAGCGTCTCAGTGGTGGCGTGAATTTCTCTTACCTTTTTGGAACTATTGAGCAAATCAAAAATGTGGAATTCCCGGAGCAACAGTTTTATTTCAGCTCCAGATATGTGAATGGCGTTACCGTACGAGGATTTTACCTCAACTATGGCTTAATCTATAATCTCGGAGTCAAGAACGGTCTTGAGTGGCGTGCAGGTGTTACGGGTTCGCTTTCCACCAAAGTGAACGCAGAAAACAACATCTTCTATTACAACTACTCCATTTCTCCGGTTTCAGGCGGTGAAATCGTGAAAGATTCGGTGATAAACGAGCAGGCCACTAGAGGCAGCATACGACTCCCGCAATATGTTCGTGGAGGATTGACTGTCACAAAACCATCGAAGTGGCTTTTAGGAGCTGATTTCTCTTACTACGATTGGAGTCAGTACGATAACTTCGGATCCAACGACCCATTAAATAACAATTATGGTATTGGCATCGGATATGAGCGCTACCGCGAAGCTTCGGCGTATCGTGCGGGAATCAAGTATGGCACCTCCTACCTCAACCCCAAGAACACAGAGCTCACCGAATATGGTGTTAGCGTTGGAGCCAGCTTTAAAAAGAGTTTTTCCAAAAAGCCACCCACCATCATCAGCCTCTCATTGGAAGCCGGCAAGCGCGGCACTACCAAAAATGAATTGATAGGCGAAAGCTACCTCAAATTCACCCTGGGCATAACGATGGCCGACATTTGGTTCATCCAGCCTCGCTACGAATAAAAAAGTCATGTTGATTTCAACGGCACCTGCCTCCATGTAGACTGATGAAAAAAATGGAATTGGTAAGAAGCCAAAACAGCAACCCAGCCCAAACCCGGGGTTTGCGAATTTCATGCTTTTGTTTAGTTTTGTTATCCATCGCATCAATCGGGTGCGAAAACGATATCGAAAAGGTTAAGTTGGTGACAAGCAAGGACCGCACTCCGGTTGAGCACGCTACAGGACTGAATATTGTTTACAGTGATTCGTCGGAAATGAAGGTTCGGGTAGTTGCCAAACTGATGAATCGATACCAAGGCGAAGATCCATACACCGAGATGCCAGAAGGCGTCAAAGTGGAATTCTTCGACAAGGATTTGAAGCCTTCGACCACCATGACCGCAAAGCGGGCTGTAAAGCGAGAGAAAGCTCAGCAGATGGAAGCCTTCGGAAATGTGGAAGTGGTTAATGCCAAAGGAGAGAAACTGAACACCGAACATATGGTGTGGAATGAAATTACCAAAAAAATATCCAGTGAAGAATTCGTTAAAATCACCACGCCCGACAAAATCATCTACGGCAAAGGGTTTGAATCGAATCAGGATTTCACGAGTTACCGAATATTCAAAATAACGGGCACTATAAATATCAGCAGGAATGAAAATACTCCGAATCCTTGAGATTTCTTGGTTGGTTTTCGGCCTTTTAGGCGTCGGCCTCACCATTTACAATTTACTGACCGTTAATGCAGGCTCAGCATTACTGCCATTGGCATTTACATGCATTGCTGGCATATTTTATTGGGTCCGTAGAAAGCAGCGGATTGCCTTTGAGAAGCAACAGGGGAACTAGTTTGTTTACTTGTTACTTGTTACTTGTTACTTGTTACCTGTCACCCTTCGTCCGATAATTATCGGACCGATAGCTATCGAACAAGCTCAGGGCGGCGCTTGTCACCTGTCACTTGCCGCCAGTCTTTTCCATTAATAATTCCTTGATTATTGGCGAATTGCGAGTTATCTTCGCAAATTCCAAATAAAACTCCGCAACTGGAGTAAAAAGATTTTAATTAACTAGTTATCACCAATTTATCGCAATGGCAGTAATTGGAAAAATTCGTGAAAGAGCCGGACTACTCATCGGGATAGTAGGATTCAGCCTCGTAGCATTCATTCTTGGAGACCTTTTAACTTCCAACAGCAGCTTCCTGACTGGAGGTAATACCAACGTAGCGGTTATCGGAGGCAAGGAAATCGATGTGCGCGATTTTGAATCTATGGTTGATGAGTTCGTGGCCAATTACAAAAGCAATACGGGCAATCAAACCGTTGACCAAAACGCCATGGAGTCGCTTCGTGAACAAGCTTGGAGCGAGTTGTTGAACAAGGAAATCATGCAAGTACAATTCAGCAAAGCCGGCGTGAGTGTCAGCTCCGACGAGTTGTTCGATATGGTGCCGGGCAAAAACCCACATCCACAAATCCTTGACGCCTTCAAGGATCCTGCAACAGGTCAGTTTTCACGCGCCAACGTTCTTCAGTTTTTGAAATCACTCGATGATGAAGGAAATGCTGAAAGAAAAATCCAATGGCTGAGATTCGAGAAATACCTGATGGAAGACAAGGTCCGTGAGAAGTATTACGAACTAGTGAAGAAAGGAATGTTCGTTACATCCTTTGAAGCCAAAGCAATTGCCGATTACCAAGCAAACACGGCGTCTGTTCGTTATGTAGACATCCCATTTGCTTCGGTTGCCGACTCTACTATCAAGGTCAGCGATGACGAAATGCGTGAATACTACAATGCCAATAAGAAAGATTTCGAGCAAGAGGCTTCACGCAAACTCGAGTACGTGATTTTCGAAGTAGCTCCTTCGGATGAGGATAAGCAAGCCGCGTTCAAGGCCTCCAATGATTTGAAAGATGCTTTTCAAGCCTCTACAGATGACTCCACATTTGTTGCTGTAAACTCTGATTCACGCAATGAGATTTCCTACTTCAAAAAAGGAACCCTCTCCCCTGCTATTGACACCATATTCTTCGGTTCAGCTTCCGCTGGAACTGTTGCAGGTCCTTATGAGGAAAACGGCTCTTGGAAACTTTCCAAGCTAGTGTCATCCAAAAACATTCCCGACTCCATCAAAGTAAGTCATGCCCTTATTTCATTTGCCGGGGCCGAGCGTTCTAACGCCACTCGTTCCAAAGACGAAGCAAAGGCCATGGCCGACAGCTTGTACGCTTTGATAAAGAAGGATGGAGCCATGTTCGATGATATTGCCAAAAACAAATCGGATGATGCAGTAGCCTCAGCTAAAGGAGGAGATTTGGATTGGATAACTCGCTCTAGCCCGATGGATCCAAGATTTAAAGATGGCGCCTTCAATACTGCCAACGGTACTGTTTCTTTGGTTGAATCCAATTTCGGTTTTCACCTTATCAAGGTGACCGACCAAACGTCTCCAGTAAATCAGGTTCAAGTGGCAACCATTGACCGCAAGATATCATCAAGCTCGAAAACCTATCAAGCAGCATTCAATAAAGCCAATGAGTTCGCTGCCAAAGCTAACACCGCCGAGCTTTTTGAAAAAACCATTAAAGACAACGGCTACAACAAGCGCGTTGCTGACAATGTAAAAGAGACCGATAAGTTCATCGCAGGCTTGGAGTCGCCACGTGCACTCATCCAATGGTCATACCAGTCCAATAATGGCGACATATCCAAGGTTTACGATTTCGGCAACCGTTTCGTAGTTGCCCATTTGGCAGAGGTCAAAGAAAAAGGTGTTGCTCCATTTGAACAAGCCGTAGAACAGATTAAATCAAAAGTGATAACTGAAAAGAAGGCCAAAGATTTCATGGAAAAACTTGCCAATGCTGGTAAGTCAAACAATTTAGACCAAATGGCACTTGCAGTTAATGGAGCAGTAAAGAGTGCTGCTGGCGTTAACTTCGCCTCCTCCTACGTAAACAATGTTGGAATGGAACCTGCTTTCGTTGGCACCACCTTCAGTACAAAATCCGGAAGCATTTCAAAACCATTCAAAGGTATATCCGGTGTATATGTGTTGGTGGTTGATAACATCACCGCTGCTAATCCAGCACCGGATGTTACCATGGTTAAAAAGCAAAGTCAAGACCAAGCCGCTCAACGTACAACTTCGGAAGTGTTCAACGCTTTGAAAGAAAAAGCAAACATCACCGACAATCGCGGTAAGTTTTATTGATATAAATGAATTGATATGGAAAAGGCGTTCGAAAATCGGACGCCTTTTTTATTGAGCTGAACCTGCTTTTTCGATTCGCAAACCGATATCAGCTATTCCCGGCAACGGATCCTGGCGCATAGCCTGTACCATTTCAAATCGGTACTTGCCTTTTAATGGAAAGTTTCCAGACTGCTTGAATAATATGGATTGATCCCTCAAATCACCCACTCCAGTGCCAATCCACTCTCCTTCTGGAGTAGCCATGAGGCACTCAACAGTGTCGCGAATGGATTTTCCATTGGGAAAATCGGTTTGAATGAACAGATATAAGTTACTAAAACGGTATGAGCCCGTGTTGCGCACATTGATATAGAAATCGTATGCGGTCAAGGTATCTTCCACCTCCAATTCAAATATCGCTGGGTTGGAAGACCTCCAATTAGCATCCTCAACTTTACTGTTCTGCTCGAACAACACTTGGTTGCCGCAAGAAGCAAAAAACAATCCCAAACAAGCGATGCCAAAGTAACGTTGCATCATCATGATTCGGAATCGGGCTTGGTACGAGGAGGAATCTGGCGCACACGTCCACCAGTAGAGGCGGATTGCCCAGGTGAATCATTGGATGCGGCCGGTTTGGAAACTGGAGGATTGGAAGGAGCCTGTGGCTTTCGCTGTTGCTCTAGTCCTCCTCCTGTTACAGGTGCTGAGTCTTGATTGTTATTACTCGGAGTCGAACGGGGTGGACGTTGACCTTGCTGATTCTGTTGTGGAGGTTTCGGGCCTTTGGGTTGCTGTGGGCCACCACCTTCACGACGGGGTTGGTTGCTCGAACTCTTCGGCTGGTTTTGGGGACGTTGTTCGCGCGGCTGGCGATTGCCTTCTGAAGGAAGAGGTCTTTGATTTGACTGGGGGGCTTTGGCTTGCATGCCCTCGGGCCTATCGCCATCCTGCTTTTTCTTTTTCTTCTTTTTCTTACGCTTATCCATCATGCGGGTCAAACTGTCTTGGCCAACCACATCGGCATAATCAACAGGTTTTTCCTCCTCTTCAAAATCGACAAATGAAGCCAAATCCACAGGCTTGTTACCAGCCTTATTCATTTCAAGGATTTCCTTTACACGGTCTACTTGCAACACAGCCAAATTGTCTGCACCAGCAGGTCCTTCGGCATCATCATACCCAAACCACATGATCCTCCTCAGGATGTCAGTTTTACGATGCGAAGCCGAACCTTTGAGCGTTTGCAGTTTGGTGTTGGAATCCGGAATATCCTTAATGGCCTCCATATAACTGTCGAGCTCATAGTTCAAACAGCATTTGAGCTTGCCACATTGACCAGCAAGCTTAATGGGGTTAAGTGAAAGATTTTGGTAACGGGCCGCACTGGTAGAAACAATCTTAAAATCGGTGAGCCAAGTGGAACAACACAACTCCCTACCACAAGATCCAATACCACCGAGACGACTGGCTTCTTGACGCATTCCTATTTGGCGCATTTCAATACGCACCTTGAATTCATCCGCCAATCGTTTTATCAACTCTCGGAAATCAACCCGTTCATCTGCTGTATAGTAAAAGGTAGCCTTTTTCCCATCACCTTGAAACTCCACATCACTCAACTTCATTTTTAGATGAAGTTTCATGGCTACAGAACGCGCCTTATGCATGGTTTCAAACTCTTGGGCTTTCACCGACTCCCATTTTTCAAGGTCGGCTGGTTTGGCCAATCGATAAAGCGCTTTAATCTTGTCGGAACTTTCCGTCAGATCGTTAGCCTTCAACTGCAACCTAACCAATTCACCCGCTAAAGACACCGTGCCTATATCGTGACCAGGGTTCCCTTCAACAGCAACAACATCGCCATTCTTGAGTTCCAATTGCTCGCTATTGCGGAAGAATTCCTTTCGACTTCCCTTGAAGCGTACTTCAACGATTTCGAATGGCTTTTGCCCTTCCGGCAATACCATGTCGGAAAGCCAATTGTAAACATTTAGCTTATTGCACCCGCTGGTGCCACAAGTGCCATTATTATTACAACCCGGTGAGGTTTGGCCAGTATCGGTTGAACAGGAGCTGCAGCCCATAAGTGTTGAAAACCAGTGCCCCTGATCAAGACGATCTTGGATTGAGGAGCACGTTGAGTTTGAATGACAAATCTAACAATAATATACGGGGATTAGCATTCCTTTCTACCGCATAGGAGGCCTTCCCCAGAAGCTCCATGATGGCCTCTACATTTCCGGAATGGATAAATCGGCTGAACTTGCTAAAACCTGGGATAACCGAATCATCAAAACGCACCATGTTAGCTGCTCCAACGGACAACAGCATGCATTCCCGGGATGCCTCACTGCAAAATGCCAGGAATCGCTTCATATGTTCCTTTCCCCTTTTGTTGGTTTCATCGATCCAATCGTTCAAATCATTCCAAGCGTAGCTGCCATCTTTGGCGTAAAAAGGTAAATAACATAGACGCATCCAATGAATGAACTCATGTTCCATGGGGGTACCCAGTTCATCAGGACTGACTCGAGCCATTGAAATGGCTGAGGCAACCTGACCATCTACAATGCGGACAATACGATTTGCCTTTTCGGAATCTACACCGAAAGACCGGGTCAAGTACTCGGCCAACAATCCAGGTTCAGGAACCGGGATGCGAACCAACTGGGTCCGGGACTTTATGGTCGGCAAGAGAGCGTTTCCGTCTTCGGTAACCAAAACAAATACAGAACCTGGAGGAGGTTCCTCCAGCGTCTTTAGTAATTTGTTTGCAGCATCCACTCGCATTTTCTCCGGCATCCACATGACCAGAATCTTGAATGGCGACTCAAAAGTCTTCAAGCTCATCTTTCGCATGATGTCGTTGGATTCCTCCACCGACATACAACCCTGTTTATTGCCAACGCCCAAATGTTCGTACCAGTCATCCAAACCCAAATATGGATTTTCCAAAACCGCACTACGCCATTTATCGATGAAGTTCATGCTGCGAGGCTTTTCCTTCACATCGGGTGTGGTAACGGCTGGGAATGAAAAGTGCAAATCAGGATGCACCAATTTATCGTTTTTGACGCAGGCAGGACAAGTACCGCAAGAATCATCGTCTGTTCTGTTCTCACACATCAAAAAAGAAGCATAGGCCAAGGCCAATGCCAAGCCATGGCTGCCTTTATGACCGCTGAACAATTGGGCATGGCTCACC
>JBKDSL010000053.1:0-12188 GCA_046340555.1 Bacteroidota bacterium | reverse complement strand
GTCCAGAGCCAATGATGAGAACTTTTTTTGCCATGTGATTAGAGGTGTTTAGCTTGTGATGATCAGCAGATTAATCACAACATGCTAATAATCAAATTGAAAGTAAGGTTTTGATGCAAAATTATCCAAATAACAATTGCTTCGAGATTAATGTTTTGAGTCATTGCCTCAATAGAGTGTTGATATGTTGTGAATTTGAGAGCCTATAAGTTTGGTTGAGTCAGCAACAAAAAAATGTAAATTTGCGCGCGACAAAACATATCTGATAAACAGAATGTTTGAAAGACTAAATACAGTATGGTTATTTTAAGTGTGCCCGCCGATTACTTGCCAATAGCTATCATGTTTCTGGTAGCCATCGGATTCGTGCTGACCACCATCTTCGCCACGCACCTACTGGGGCCAAAGCGCAAATCGGACGTGAAGTTGGACACCTTTGAGTGTGGAATAGAGCCTCAAGGCAACTCCCGAATTCCGTTTTCGATCAAATACCTGTTGGTGGCCATCCTCTTTGTCTTATTTGATGTAGAGGTTATTTTCATGTATCCTTGGGCGGTGAATTTCTTGAAGCTCGGTCTCTTCGGATTCTTGGAGATGATCGTGTTTATATGTTTGTTCATGCTTGGTTTCTTTTATATCATCAAAAAAGGAGCCCTCAAATGGGAATAATCAATTCAATCAGCTGATAAGGACCAATGGTAGATGTAGTTAAAGCCCCTGAAGGATTCGAAGGTCCAGGTTTCTTTGCCACCAGTTTGGATAAGATGGTGGGTATGGCCCGCAAGAATTCGCTATGGCCATTGCCTTTCGCCACATCATGCTGCGGTATCGAGTTCATGGCTACCATGGGCGCGCACTATGATTTCGCTCGATTCGGTTCTGAACGACTCAGCTTCTCTCCACGCCAAGCGGATTTGTTGATGGTTATGGGTACCATCTCCAAAAAGATGGGTCCCGTACTTCGTCAAGTGTATGAACAAATGGCTGAGCCACGTTGGGTTTTATCCGTAGGAGCATGCGCTTCCAGTGGTGGCATATTCGACACCTATAGCGTTTTGCAAGGCATCGACCGCATCATCCCTGTGGATGTTTATGTGCCAGGATGTCCTCCGCGCCCCGAACAAATCCTCGACGGTGTTATGAAGATCCAAGAGCTTGTGCAAAGCGAATCGCTGCGTCGCCGCGACTCCGAAGAATACAAAGCCTTACTCGAATCATACGGAATCAAATAATGACTGCAGATAACAACCGTATGATCCTCGATATGATTGAGGCTCGCTTCCCAGGTAAAGTATTGGAAAGCGATACTCCCTATGGTTTCCTATCCTTGGTCATCGACCATGATTCCATAATCGATATCATAACTTACCTTAAGGATGAGCCAACCCTGCGTTTCGGATTCCTGACCACTTGCTGCGGTTTGCATTTTCCAGATGCAAAGCAGAGGTTCGGAATGATGTACCAGCTACACAGCTTGGAAAACAACTACCGCATCCGCCTTAAGGCGTTTACCCATTACGATCCCCCCGTGTTCCCAACTCTTACCGGCATGTTCAAAACAGCCAATTGGATGGAACGCGAAACATACGACTTCTACGGATTCAAATTCACCGGTCATCCTGATTTGCGTCGAATCCTCAACATGGACTCCCTCGAAGGTTGGCCACTCCGCAAGGAATATCCACTCGAGGATCCGTTCAGGAGGGATAAGGATGATAAGATGTTTGGACGCTGAATAGATTTACGATTTACGATTTACGATATACGACTGACGATTGACCGCCTACCGCCACTGCCCACCGCCACCGCCACTGCCCACCGCTACCACCCACCACTCACCAATCCCCACCTCTCTTGACCGAGAAGAACTTACATAACGCTCACTTTGCTCCTACTGAAAAGGAGTACACCACGTTGAACCTGGGTCCAACGCATCCTGCTACGCATGGTATTTTCCAGAATGTCTTGAAAATGGATGGCGAGATCATCAGGCACTCTGAGCCTACCATCGGTTACATCCATCGTGCTTTTGAGAAATTGGCAGAGCGCAGGCCCTACTACCAGATTACCCCCATCACCGATCGACTAAACTATTGCTCGTCACCCATCAACAACATGGGTTGGCACATGACGGTTGAGAAACTGATTGGTGCCGATATACCAAAGCGGGTAGAGTATCTCCGTGTGATCATCATGGAGCTCTCCCGCATCGCCGACCACATCATCTGCAACGCCGTTATCGGTGTTGACTCGGGTGCATTGACCGGTTTCGTGTACATGTTCCAAGAGCGCGAGAAGATTTATGAGATATACGAGGAGATTTGTGGCGCTCGACTTACAACCAACATTGGTCGCATCGGTGGACTTGAACGTGATTTCAGTCCAGTTGCTTGGCAGAAAATCGAGAAGTTTCTCATAGAATTCCCGAAAGTTTTAAAGGAATTCGAGAACTTGCTCAATCGTAATCGCATCTTCATGGATCGCACCATCAACTGCGGTCCCATCTCCGCGGAAGCGGCACTCAACTATGGCTTCACCGGACCGAATCTGCGCGCTGCAGGAGTCGATTACGATGTGCGTGTCATGAACCCTTATTCCTCTTACGAGGATTTTGATTTCATCATTCCAGTAGGAACCAACGGCGACACTTACGATCGTTACATGGTTCGTCACGAGGAAATGCAGCAGAGCATGTCCATCATCCGTCAAGCAATTCAGAAGCTGCAGTCACTAAAGGACCAAACTTCGTTTCACGCCGATGTTCCTGAGTTTTATCTGCCTCCCAAAGACGAGGTGTATAACACTATGGAAGGATTGATTTGGCACTTCAAAATTGTAATGGGCGAGGTGGATATACCCAAAGGTGAAGTGTACCATTGTGTCGAAGGAGGCAACGGTGAATTGGGCTTCTACCTAATCAGTGATGGTGGCCGTACGCCGTACCGATTGCATTTCCGTAGACCTTGCTTTATCTATTATCAGGCTTACGCCGATATGATTCGTGGTAGCATGTTGTCGGATGCCATTCTTACTATGAGTTCCATGAATGTGATTGCTGGAGAATTGGATGCTTGATAGAATATTGAACTGAATTAGAACAAACAATAACCGATGAGGCACAAGGATAAGAGCGAAGTGGTATTCAGCGATGATGCATCGGCTCTCATTGCTAAAATCATCAAACGCTATCCACAAGGAAAGCAAAAGTCGGCCATACTCCCCGCGTTGCATATTGCGCAGGCGGAGTTTGATGGTTGGCTCAGCGTTCCGGTAATGGACAAGGTTGCTGAGATACTTTCCATCCAGCCCATAGAGGTGTATGAGGTGGCCTCCTTTTATTCGATGTTCAACTTGAAGCCTGTAGGTAAATGCGTCATCGAAGTATGTCGCACAGGACCTTGTTGGCTGCTGGGTGCCGAAGATATCGTGAAGTACATCGAAAAGAAATTGAACATCAAGGAAGGTCAAACCTCTTCCGACGGCATGTTCACACTTAAAACAGTGGAGTGTCTTGCATCTTGCGGAACCGCTCCGATGATGCAGGTTGGACAAACGTATCACGAGAATTTAACCACCAACAAGGTGGACGACATATTGGATGATTACCGGAACCAAGGAGCGTGTATCTCACACTTCGCTAAAGACAAGATCAAGGCATGAGCAGGAAGATACTTCTGAAGCATATTGATGTTCCAGGCATCCGTGGTTTGAAAGCTTACCGTGATAACGGAGGCTACCAAGCTGTTGAAAAAGCATTGAAGTCCATGAAGCCCGATGAAGTAACCGAAGAGGTGAAGAAGTCTGGACTACGTGGTAGGGGAGGAGCAGGCTTTCCTGCGGGTATGAAGTGGAGCTTTATCGCCAAGCCTGAAGGAGTGCCGCGCTATTTGGTGTGTAATGCCGACGAGAGCGAGCCTGGCACCTTCAAGGATCGCTACTTGATGTCGCATCTTCCGCATGCGCTGATAGAGGGTATGATTGTGTCGAGCTTCGCACTCGGTGCGAATACCGCCTATATCTACATACGCGGCGAGATGATGTATGTGTATCACATCCTCGAAGAAGCCATTGCCGAAGCGTACGAAGCAGGGTTTTTGGGAAAGAACATCCTCGGAACGGGTTACTCACTTGATTTGTATGTGCACCCTGGTGGTGGCGCCTACATCTGCGGAGAAGAAACCGCGCTCATCGAATCACTCGAAGGAAAACGCGGTAATCCGCGCATTAAGCCTCCATTCCCCGCAGTCAAGGGGGTGTGGGGTTGTCCTACTGTTGTAAACAACGTTGAAACCATTGCCTCTGTTCCGCATATCGTGAACATGGGCGGTGATGAATATGCCAATATCGGTATCGGCAAGAGCACTGGAACCAAACTCATTTCCGCTTGTGGACATATCAACAAGCCCGGTGTTTATGAGATTGAACTCGGTTTGCCTGCTGAGGAATTCCTGTTCTCCGATAACTATTGCGGAGGAATTCGCAATGGAAAGAAATTGAAAGCAGTGGTTGCGGGCGGATCATCTGTTCCGATTTTGCCAGGCGAACTATTTCTTAAGACGGCCAACGGCGAACCTCGCTTGATGAGTTACGAATCTCTTGCTGATGGTGGTTTCGCCTCAGGCACCATGCTCGGTTCGGGTGGATTCATTGTGATGGATGAGGATACTAGCATCGTGAAGAACCTTTGGAACTTCACGCGCTTCTATCATCACGAGAGCTGCGGTCAATGCAGCCCTTGTAGAGAAGGAACAGGCTGGATGGAGAAACTGTTGCACAAATTCCTCGATGGTCATGCCACCATGGAAGACATCGATCTATTGTGGGACATCCAAAGTAAGATCGAAGGCAAAACTATTTGTCCGCTGGGCGATGCTGCCGCTTGGCCAGTTGCTAGTGCGATACGCCATTTCCGAAGCGAGTTCGAAGATTATGTGAAGAATCCGGATTCAATTAAGGATATAAGGCATTATTATAGGATCAATAATCTTGTTGCGCAGTAAGTGAAGCGGATCATCTACATAGCTTTTATGATTCTCGTTGCGGATTTGTCTGTAGCTCAAACCTTCCATGAAATGAGTCGCAAAGGCGATTTTTGGATTGGTTGGGGATGGAACAGGGCCGCATATACAAAGAGCGACATCCGTTTTAGTGGTGAAGGATATGATTTCACATTGCACGATGTGAGAGCTACAGACAAGCAAACGCCTTTCGACGCTGAAACCTATTTTGGATTCAGTACCATCACCATTCCTCAAACAAATTTGCGTGCCGGATATTTCATCAAAGACCATATATCAGTCAGCTTAGGCTACGATCATATGAAATATGTGATGAGCAACTATCAAACGGTAGGCTTTACGGGTCACATAGATGATCCTCAATACGCTTCATATGTTCAGGCGGATGGCAATATTGAACTTGCTCCAAGTTTTTTAACGTTAGAACATACTGACGGGCTGAATTACATCAATGCGGAGATTGAACATCATAAAGGAATTTACAAGAAAAACCGGTTTGAGCTCAATTCGTTTTTAGGAGGTGGTTTGGGTGCATTAATGCCCAAGAGCAATGTGAAGCTTATGGGTAATCCTAGGAGTGATGAGTTTCATTTTGCAGGATATGGTGCGCATTTGAAAGCAGGCATTGAGGTTTTGCTTAGTCGATACTTCTTTTTGCGATTTGAAGGTAAAGGCGGTTATATCAATATGCCAGACATAGTAACACGTCCTGAAAGTGATGATGATCGTGCCAAGCAGCATTTCGGGTATGCCGAAATTGATGGGATGTTCGGATTCATTCTGGCTGGTAAGTCACAAAAGGTAACACTGATTAATTAATAAACAAACATCCCCCAAAAGGATTCAATTGAATTAACAAATGGCCAACGTAACCATAGACGGCATTACCATCGAAGTTCCAGATGGAACCACCATCCTGCAGGCCGCCCGAATGATTGGCGGTGAGGTGGTGCCTCCTGCCATGTGTTACTACAGCAAGTTGGAAACGAGCGGTGGTTATTGCCGTACCTGTATCGTTAAGGTAACCAAGGGGTCTGAGCGTGATCCACGCCCTATGCCAAAACCTGTTGCATCCTGCCGCACCACAGTGATGGATGGCATGGTGGTTGAAAACACCGTTTCACCGGATCTGCTCGAAGCGCGTAAAGGCGTAGTTGAGTTTCTGTTGATCAATCACCCGTTGGATTGCCCCATATGCGACCAGGCCGGTGAGTGCCATTTGCAGGATTTGAGTTACGAACACGGATTATCGAAGTCGAGGTATGAATTCAAACGCCGCGAATTCGATCAAGTCGATATTGGAGAGAAGATCAAGTTGCATATGAACCGCTGCATCTTGTGTTATCGTTGTGTGAAGGTGGCCGACCAGCTGTGTGACGGCCGCGTGCATGGAGTGATCAACCGTGGCGATGTGGCTGAAATATCCACGTATATTTCCAATGCTGTCGAAAACGATTTCTCCGGCAACATGATTGATGTGTGTCCGGTTGGAGCACTTACTGACCGCACCTTCCGATTCAAGAGCCGCGTATGGTTCACCAAGCCATTGGATGCCCATCGTGATTGTAAGAAATGCAGCGGCAAAGTTGCGTTGTGGATGAGTGGAAACGAGGTGTTGCGAGTTACAGGTCGTAAGGATTTGTACGGCGAGCTTGAATCATTTATCTGCAATGATTGCCGTTTTGAAAAGAAAAACACATCTGATTGGAATATCGAAGGTCCTCGTAATATCGAGCGGCATTCGGTGATTTCCCAGAACCATTATATGAGCTTGCGTCAGCTGAAGATTGATGTTTCCAAACAAAAGGAACTCGCGGAGAAGGCGCATCGCGATAAGCAAAACACCCAGTAACCATACACCATGGAGTTGAACGAATTGATATTTAAAATCATTTTTGTGATTGCTGTGTTTGCGGTGTCGCTGTTGGTGGCTATGTACTCTACCTATGCGGAACGCAAGGTGGCTGCATTTTTCCAGGATCGTTTGGGACCGAATCGTGCGGGTCCCTTTGGCGTGTTGCAGCCTTTGGCCGACGGTATCAAAATGTTCATGAAGGAAGAAATTATCCCGAAGAATGCTGATAAGGTGTTGTTCATCCTGGGCCCGTCTTTGGCTATGATGACAGCCTGCATGACCGGCGTGGTAATTCCATGGGGTAGTTCACTTATCATCGATGGTAAGGAATATATCATGCAAATCACCGATGTGAATATTGGTATTCTTTATGTGTTCGGTGTGGTGTCCGTAGGTGTTTATGGGATCATGATCGGCGGTTGGGCATCCAATAACAAGTTTTCATTGTTAGGGGCTTTGCGTGCTTCCTCACAAATGATCAGCTACGAACTGGCCATGGGCATGTCTATTGTGGCATTGGTGATGATGACGGGCACCTTGAGTGTTCGCGAAATCGTTGAGGCGCAGCCGGGAGGGCATTGGAATGTATTTGTTCAGCCACTCGGTTTCTTATTGTTTTTGATTTGCGCCTTCGCTGAAACCAACCGTACGCCATTCGATTTGCCTGAGTGCGAAACCGAATTGGTAGGTGGTTATCACACTGAGTACTCGAGTATGAAGCTTGGCTTTTATCTGTTTGCCGAGTATATCAACATGTTTATTTCCTCAGCCATCATCGTATGCCTGTTCTTCGGTGGTTACAATTTCCCTTTCATAACCGAACTCGGTTTGTCTCATAATATGCTCGCCATTCTCGGAACGGTGATCTTCTTTGCCAAAGTATTCTTCTTCATATTCTTCTTCATGTGGATTCGCTGGACCATCCCCAGGTTCCGCTACGACCAGCTTATGCGTGTTGGTTGGAAAGTACTTATCCCACTAGCCGTGGTCAATATCGTTCTCACGGCGGTTTACCTCATGTGGAAACATGATCTTTGGAACACAACACTCCATATCTCCCAATTGAACCCCTGATGCAGTTAACGAATAGGTCCAAGATTGTTGTAAACAAGAAGATGAGCTTCGTGGAGAAGCTCTATCTGCCTGCTATTTTGGGCGGACTCTTGATTACGTTCAGGCATTTCTTCAAAAAGAAAGCCACAATCAGTTATCCTGAAGTACAGCGCGAGTTTTCTCCCGTTTATCGAGGTCAACACGTGTTGAAACGAGATGAGCAGGGTCGGGAGAATTGTACAGCTTGCGGTCTTTGCGCCGTAGCTTGTCCTGCCGAAGCCATTTCCATGACCGCTTCTGAGCGAATGAAAGGGGAGGAGCATTTGTATCGCGAAGAGAAGTACGCTTCGGTTTACGAGATCAATATGTTGCGTTGTATATTCTGTGGACTTTGTGAAGAAGCCTGCCCCAAGGAGGCTATCTTCCTAACCGACCGCACCGTAAGCTCCGACTTCCAACGTAATGGATTCATTTATGGCAAGGACCAATTGGTGGAATCTGCCGATCCTAATAACAGAGTAGACATTGCCGGTCGCCTACAGGCGCATCGCCATCAATGAAAATTGCAAAACGCTTCAATTGAATAATTAAATTCGCCCACTCTAACTGATACATGTCACAGTACCTGTTTTACATACTTTCCATGCTCACCGCCTTCAGTGCTATGATGGTGGTGTTCTCCAGGAAGCCCGTATACAGTGTGCTGTATATGATATTCTGCTTTTTCACCATTGCCGGGCACTACATTCTGCTTAATGCCCAGTTCCTGGCAGCCGTTCACTTAATCGTGTATTCTGGCGCCATCATGGTGTTATTCCTTTACGTAATTATGATGCTCAATCTCAACAAGGAGTCGGAGCCGCAGAAATCCAACCTGGCCAAAACGGCCGCGGTGGTTTCCGGAGGTATGCTGCTTATGGTTTTGGTGAGTGTTTTCAAAAGTGCCGATGGGTTGGCCATGAACCCTGAATTTGATAGTCAAATTGGCATGGTGGAAGTGCTAGGCATGGTTTTGTACCAGAAGTACTTGCTGCCTTTCGAAGTTTCGGCGTTGTTGTTCCTTACAGCCATGATCGGAGCAACCATGTTGGGTAAAAAGGAGGGAGGAGCGCAATCATGACTGGGTCTATTCTGGATACCATCCATATCAACAATTATTTGATACTCGCCACATTCCTGTTCAGCGTTGGAGTGATGGGCGTGTTGTTCCGTCGCAATGCCATCATTGTTTTCATGTGCATCGAGCTTATGTTGAATGCAGTGAACTTGTTGCTGGTGGCATTCTCCACTATGCATTCGGATCCGGGCGGACAAGTCATGGTATTCTTCATCATGGCAGTGGCCGCAGCTGAAGTAGCCGTTGGCCTGGCCATTCTTGTAATGATATACCGTAACATCGGCAACACCGATATCAATTTCCTCAATAAACTGAAAGGATAATCAACTTGGAACGATTCGTTTGGCTCATACCCGCATTGCCCCTTTTGGGATTCCTGATCAACGGAATCGGTAATAAGTCCGTTCCCCGCGGCATGTCGGGTTTGGTTGCCTCAGTTTCCGTTCTGGGAGGGTTCATTTTGTCAGTCATCCTGTTTACACAATTGCTCACCGACCCCAATCTGGTTATCCAGCAAAAGCTGTTTACCTGGATGGCTACATCCTCCATTGAGGTCGACTTTGGGTTCATGGTTGATCGACTTTCAGTTATCATGTTATTGGTGATAACCGGCGTTGGTTTCCTCATCCATGTTTATTCGATGGGGTACATGCATGAAGAACCTGACTACGCACGTTATTTCGCCTACTTGAATCTCTTTGTGTTCTTCATGTTGTTGTTGGTTCTCGGTTCTGGATACTTGATGATGTTCGTGGGTTGGGAAGGTGTAGGGTTGTGTTCATATCTGTTGATCGGATTCTGGTTCAAAAACAATGATTACAACGCGGCTGCATCCAAGGCTTTCATCATGAATCGCATCGGTGATCTTGGCTTCCTTTTAGGGATGTTTTTGATGTTGCAAACATTCGGTTCTCTTTCCTACGATAAGGTCATCAGTGGCGCTTCTTCAATGTCTGCTGGAGCCCCTGTGCTTACTGCCATTGCTTTACTTCTGTTTATCGGGGCCATGGGTAAGAGCGCACAGCTGCCTTTGTATACTTGGTTGCCAGATGCCATGGCGGGCCCAACACCTGTGTCGGCTTTGATACACGCAGCAACTATGGTGACTGCCGGTATCTATATGGTTGTACGCTCCAACGTGATTTATGTGTTGGCTCCTTTTGCGTCAGAAATAATTCTCGCAGTAGGTATACTCACTGCATTGCTCGCGGCGTTCATCGGATTGAAACAAACGGACATCAAAAAAGTGTTGGCTTATTCTACCGTCAGCCAACTCGGTTTGATGTTTGTAGCATT
The DNA here is from genome assembly GCA_046340555.1 of Bacteroidota bacterium. Taxonomy (GTDB): domain Bacteria; phylum Bacteroidota; class Bacteroidia; order AKYH767-A; family OLB10; genus JALRAP01. Next base: position 1,849 of record JBKDSL010000053.1, on the reverse strand, counting down.
GGGACTGGGTGCATACAAAACGGCATTGTTCCATGTGGTTACCCATGCCTTCTTCAAAGCGCTATTGTTCCTTTGCTCTGGAAGCGTGATTCATGCCATGGGAGGTGAACAGGATGTAAGGAAAATGGGAGGCTTGAAAAAAGCTTTGCCGATCACACATCTTACTTTCCTTATAGGCACATTGGCCATAACGGGTATCCCACCCTTTGCAGGCTTCTTCTCCAAAGATGAAATCATGGCTTCAGCTTTTGCCACCAATGGATGGATATTCGCATTGGTTTGTTTCTGTGCGCTTCTTACAGCCATCTATATGTTCCGCTTGTACTTCCTAACATTCCATGGCGACTTCAGAGGCAGCAAGCATCAGCAAGAACACTTGCATGAGTCTCCAGCTTCCATGACTACTCCTTTGATCGTATTGGCCATTCTCAGCACTATTGGAGGTTTCATAGGCATGCCCGAAATCATGCATGCTCCGCACCTCTTGTCCGGCTTCTTGAAGCCAGTCACTTCAATGGCCGATTCTTATTCGTCGCTTCATGTGTCCCATACTTTCGAATACATACTGCTTGTGTCATCCATAGCGGTTCTGGCTGTTGTGATCTGGTTTTCGAACCGCAAGTATGCCGTTCAAAAACATGTTCCCGTTCCTGCTCAAGAGTTGAGCGGTTTTCAATGGGTGCTTCACAACAAGTTCTTTGTAGATGAGTTTTACGATGCCTTCATTGTTCGTCCTCTGCGCGTGGTTTCCAACCTTGGTTATCGTTGGATTGAGCAGGGCTTTATCGACGGCATAGTCAACGGCTTCGGCACTGTTACATCATCTCTATCCTCTGCCTTGAGGCATCTTCAGTCGGGGGCTATCGGGTTTTATATGATCGCTATGGTGATATCCTTCATCGTTATATTTTTTATCCAAATGTTCCTGTAACCGGCCATGCAAATACTTTCATTGTTCATAGTACCCCTAATTGGTTTGCTGCTGGTAAGGCTCATGCCCGACAGCCGTAAAGCGTTTTGGGCTGGAATGGCAGTGTCTTTGGTATCATTGGCGGATGTTTTGGTTAAAATGATCTCCTTGGATCCTGCCAGCGGTTTCCAAATGGTAGTGGACCAATACTGGGTGAAGGATTTGGGTATCTCTTTTTATGTTGGCATGGATGGATTATCGATGGTGATGGTCTTCCTGACTGCCTTGTTGGTTCCTTTGATCATTTATTCATCTGCCGACCGCGAGATTCCGGATTACAAGAATTTGCTGTCGCTGGTTTTCTTCATGCAGGCTGCCCTCTATGGGGTTTTTGTTTCGCTAGATGGTTTCTTGTTTTATGTATTCTGGGAACTTGCATTGATTCCTATTTGGTTCATTTGCCTCTTGTGGGGTGGTAAAGACCGTATCCGTATTACATTGAAATTTTTCATCTATACCTTGTCTGGAAGTTTATTGATGCTTTTAGGCATTATCTGGCTTTGGTTGCAAACACCTGGTGCGCATTCATTTGATATTAACTCTTTGATGCAGTTGAGCCTTACTGAATCACAACAGTCGTGGGTTTTCTGGGCATTCTTCCTTGCCTTCGCCATCAAGATTCCCATTTTTCCATTCCATACATGGCAACCAGACACCTATGTGTCTGCTCCAACCACCGGCACTATGCTATTGTCAGGCATCATGCTCAAGATGGGTTTGTTTGGACTGATCCGTTGGGTATTACCAATAGTGCCTGGTGCAGTAGATTCATGGTCGTGGCTGGCTGTTGGCTTGGCTGTTATTGGCGTTGTTTACGCAGCGCTGATGGCAATGGCGCAAACCGATTTCAAGCGCATGGCTGCCTACTCTTCCATGTCG
>JBKDSL010000052.1:0-9410 GCA_046340555.1 Bacteroidota bacterium | reverse complement strand
GCTCATACCCTTGAAGAAATCAGCATGAAGCTGGATATGACCCGTGAGCGAGTTCGCCAAATAAAAGACAACGGAATCAAGCGTCTGCGCCATAACTCCCGTAGCAAGCTCCTCAGAACCTATTTCGAATAAGGTCCTGATTTCATATGAAAGATCAAATGCCCCCTTCCCGGGGCATTTTTTTTGCCTAAACGCTCTCACTTCTTTCTTGTTACATTGTTTTTGATTCCAATTCATTCCTTTTATTTGTGCCAATGAAAACAGCTGTTAAACCATTGCAAGGATTGTTGAGGCTCATGCAGGATTCACGCGTTGCTGGCGTATTACTGTTGGTTGCCGCTATTGCCTCCGTAATAATTTCCAATTCTCCTTGGTCTTCTGCTTTTCAGCATTTGCTTGAAAGTCCGCTTGGGCTTTCTTTTGGTGAGGGTTCGTTTTCAAAAACATTGCATCACTGGATCAACGATGGGCTTCTGGCCATTTTCTTTTTCGTGGTCGGACTCGAATTGAAACGAGAGATTATCGCCGGTGAACTGAGCGATATGCGCAAGGCCATGCTGCCAGTTGCCGCTGCCGTAGGAGGTATGTTGGTGCCTGCTGCTATTTACACCATATTCAATGGAGCAGGTGAGAGGAGCTCTGGCTGGGGAATTCCAATGGCTACAGATATCGCTTTTGCTTTGGGCGTACTGCAGTTACTAGGCAAACGCGTTCCACTTTCTCTTAAGGTTTTTTTAACGGCTTTGGCTGTGGCTGATGACATCGGTGCGGTGTTGGTAATCGCTTTCTTTTATACATCCCAAATCGATTTCACCAGCCTTGGATCTGCTGCAGTTATATTGCTGTTGATGTTTGCTGCCAACAAGGCTGGCGTTCGCAACACCACGTTCTACGCCGTTATGGGTTTTGGAGCTCTGTGGTTGGCATTCCTGATGTCGGGCGTGCATCCCACCATCGCTGCGGTATTGGCTGCTTTCACAGTGCCGGCAAATGTGAAATTGCAAGAGGATGCTTACGTGAGCAAATTGGATAACCTGATGTTGCGATACCGTGAAGCCAAGCCCAATGGCTTACCAACGGTAACGCAAGAACAACAGCATATCTTGGAGGATATCCGCGAATCCTCTTTGCATGCACTTACTCCATTGCAACGGTTGGAGCATGCGTTGCATCCATTCGTGTCGTTGTTGGTGATGCCTATTTTCGCGCTTTGTAACGCGGGATTTGAAATCAATGCGGGTCTTGCTGCCGGTTGGACAGACCCAGTAACCTTAGGCGTTTTCCTTGGTTTGGTAGTGGGCAAACTGATTGGGGTTACCGGAGTAGTTTTGCTTTTCTACAAACTCAAATGGTCGCCATTGCCCGATGGTATGAATATGCAACACGTATTGGGAGCTGGATTGCTAGCGGGTATCGGATTCACCATGTCGCTTTTTGTGGCAGGACTGGCTTTTCCCGGAGGTGTTCTCATGGACAACGCCAAGCTTGGTATCGTTTCCGCTTCGTTGTTTTCGGGAATTCTAGGTTACTTGGTAATCAGCAAGGCCTCTGCTAAGGGAAAAGTCGGATAATCTTATCCGCCAGAACTTCTGAAATCTTCAAGTGCGATTCGTAAGTCCAACCCGCAATGTGAGGAGTTAAAACCGCCCGTTCACTGTTCAACAGGTATTGCATAGGCTCGGGCATCTGCTTGCTATCAAGATTTTCGAACGAAACGCTTTCATATTCGATCACATCCAAGCCGCATTGAAGCACATGACCAGTCTCCATAGCCTGCACCAAAGCAGCTGTGTTTACCACTTTACCGCGAGACGTATTGATGAATCGGATTGGTTTTTTGAAAGAATGAAAAAAGTTGGCATCAGTCATGTGACGCGTTTCTTCGGTAAGTGGCACATGCAGTGAAACCACATCGCACCTTTCGAACAGTTCTTCCATTCCAACTTGTTGAACCTGCCGATGGTTCTCTGCTTCAACATTTACGTATGGGTCGTAAACCAATACACTCACATCAAAGCCCTGTAGTTTCCGTGCAAAGGCTTGTCCAGTATTTCCAAATCCGATGATGCCAATTGTTTTGCCATCGATTTCGGTGCCTCGGTTCTCTTCCCTCAGCCATAAGCCATCACGAACCTGGCGGTCGGCGCGTATCAGATGATTGCACATTGACAATAGCATCCCTAACGCCTGTTCGGCAACGGCATTGCGATTTCCTTCAGGGGCATTCAAACAAGCCACGCCAAATGTATCGGCTGCAGCCGTATCGATATTCTCCATACCAGCACCTGCGCGCGCAATAAACTTCAAGCCTTTCGCTGCCTGCAGGAACTCCTGGTCGATTTTGAATCGACTGCGAATAACAACACCGATATGGTTATTCCAATCCTGCATCAATTGCTCTTTGGTTGCGGTGTATCCATCCACGCAAGTGAAACCCTGCAACTGCAATTCTTCCTGCAACTTGGGATGAACGGTGTCGATGAACAATACGCTTCCTCTTGACATGTTTATAGTAATGTTCCGCTAAGCAGCATCGCAGCTACTGAGAAGTAAATAACGAGTCCGGTTACATCTACCAGCGTTGCAATGAAAGGTGCAGAGGATGTGGCTGGGTCAGCTCCGAGGCGTTTCAGCATCAATGGCAGCATGGAGCCCATCAGGCTACCCCACAAAACCACACCGGTGAGGGATGCTCCAATGGTAGTGGCTATCGCTAACCAATGTGGTCCGTAGACATCGGTAAATGCGCTCCAAGCTGCGATACGCATGAAGCCCAAAACACCCAGCATCAAGCCTAAAAACAATCCGGATATCAACTCACGGCGCATAATGCGGTACCAGTCGCGCGTGGTGACTTCACCAAGCGCCATGGCACGTATGATCAATGTTGCTGCCTGTGAACCTGAGTTGCCTCCACTGGAAACAATGAGTGGAATGAACAATGCCAGAACCACCGCTCGAGCAATTTCATGTTCGAAAAATGCCATCGCGGAAGCGGTAAGCAACTCACCGAAAAACAGAATCACCAACCAAGGAGCACGTTTTCCAATCATTTTCCAAACGGGAACATCCATGTAGGGCTCTTCGAACGCCTCCACACCACCGAGCTTCTGGATATCCTCGGTGTCCTCTTTTTTGGCCAGTTCAAGGATGTCATCGATGGTAACAATTCCTAAGAGGATTCCGTTGGCATCGGTTACCGGCAAAGCCACGCGGTTGTTTTCAGTAAATACATTGATGGCCACTTCTTCGTCATCCGTCACCAAAAGGGCAATACGCTTGCCATCCATGATCTCATTTACCTTGGTGCCAAGCGGAGCCAACAGTATCTCACCAATCTTGATGTCATCAATCAGCAAACCCTTTTCATCCACGATGTACAGGATGTCCAATGTTTCGCTGCTTTCACCGTTTTCACGGATGTGATTCAACACGGTTTGTACGCTCCAGTCCTTCCCGATGGTGAAATATTCCGGTGTCATCAGGCGTCCGATGGAATTCTCGGGATAGCCCAATAGTGATAATGCCACCGCTCGTTCTTTTTGTGTGAGCAGCTTCAACAACTTGTTCAATTGTTCCGATTCCAACTGCTCCAGCAAGGCGGTACGGTTATCCGCCGACATGTCGTTGAGGATAAGGGCCAGCAGTCGGTTAGGTAGGATATCGACCAAAGGTCGCTGATCGGCCACATCCAGGTTCTCAAAAGTCTGGAAAGCACGTTCGCGGTCGATGGCCATGAACACAGCCAACATGTCGTCGGGGGTGAGGTCTTGACACAGGATGGCCAATTCATCGGGGAGCCACGATTCCAAAAGCGATTTCAATCCCGATTGGTTACGGGAATCAAGCAGCGCTTTGATATCGGTTTTTTGATTGTTGGTCTCCATGGCACAATGTCACCCGGAGAGAGGCTCGTGAAGATGCGGCATGCCGGTGGGCATACCGTTCGGTCATCGAAAGCCCCTCGTTTAGTTTTAGTTCAGAATGACTTATTCCCTGTCGGGAAAGCTGCCTTATGCAAAGCCTTATTTCGACCATGCCTGCTCTACCCATTGGCGTCTCTCGACATTTCCGGGCAGCAGCCTTTGTTCATTCAGTAACCTCACCTAACAAGCTTCGGATGTGGCACAAAGTTAATTCTTTTTTGCATCGGTGTATCACCCCGCTTTCAAGGCGTTGGTGAGCGTAACAAAGGCCGAAAAATGCAGTTGTTCCGGACGAAGGTCGAGATAGGGGATGGAGGAGTAATCGGCAGGCAATAACGATTTCAGCGAATTGCGCATGGTTTTGCGACGCTGGTTAAAGGCGGTTTTCACCACACGTTTGAAAAACACTTCATCGCAAGCGAGCTTGTGGTCTTTTCGCAAGCGCAAGCGTATCACACCGGAATCAACCTTGGGTGGAGGATTGAAGGATGAAGGTGGAACAGTAAACAGGTATTCGATGTCATAATGTGCTTGCAATAATACGCTCAGTATGCCGTAGTCGCGGTTGCCCGGAGGCGATGCGATGCGTTGTGCCACTTCTTTTTGGAACATGCCCGCCACTTCGGGCACACGCTCATACATGTCGAGTACGCGGAACAGGATTTGGGAGGATATGTTGTAAGGGAAATTGCCAATCACGGAGAAAGGTCCAGGCCCTAGGAAATCCAGGTCAGCTTGCAAAAAATCGGCCAAATGAATCCTTTCGCTTAGTTCGGGAAAGCGCTGTTTCATGAATTCTACCGACCTTTCATCCACTTCTACACAATGCAGGTCACGAACACCCGCCTCAATCAATTCATTTGTCAGCACGCCGGTGCCCGGTCCAATTTCGAGCACCAAGCCTTTGCGCGCCTCCTCGGATAGTGCGTGCGCGATTTCGGATGCTGTTTCCAGATTGGTAAGAAAATGTTGGCCTAAGGCTTTGAGAGGGCGTATGCCGTTCATGGTTCAGAATCCGTATTGAGGGTTGTCGCTGCTGAAATCGGTGTTGGAGAATGTAGGATTCACTTTTAGATTTGTGAATTCGGCATCACTGTAAAGTCCTTTAAGGTCGTAGGTGATCTGCCTTACTGGTAGCATGTTTTTCTTGTCAATATACATCACGATTTTTTTCGCGTAACTGTTGGGAAGCGTGATCACTTGTCCGGCTGATACGTCATCGAAATCAGTGATGCCTTGGTTCAGCTCCAAAACCATTTGATCGTTGACATGGAATTTTTTCGAAATGGAAGTCAAGTCTTCCCCTTTCCCTACTTTGTAATTGATGAACCCGAATTCATCATTATCGATTGACAGGATATGGTACGTGCCGTTTTTATCTTCCGATAATTTCAGTTTGGAATAGAAGCGGTCTTTTTCGGTGGTCTCATAGTATTTCATGATGGAGTAGGCGTGGGCGAATCCCATTTGCAGGATAGTATGGTGGTGGTGCTTCCTTAGCAAGGGGTTGTTGGGCGACAAACTGATGTTGAAATATGGAAATGCGTTCGGGTTGATCAAAGCCTTGTTGTTGTTGGAGCCTTCTACATAAAGTACTTCTGCTCCAGCATCAGGTTTTACGCTTTTCAGATAAACCTTTAAAGGATTCGCTTCAAGTTTTACTTGGATGACACCTTCATCTATTTTACCATAAATCCGTTCTTTAAGCTCCAAGGTGAACGATGCTGCTCGAACCGATTGCATGGCATTCATCATACGGTCGTAAACAATGCGCGCCTCCTTTTGACTTTGTGCATCTGCAGTTATACCCAAGAGGGAAAATGCAAGAACTAATATGCGAGCCAACAAACCCACGCGGTTGCTATTAAACGGTCTCTAGCAAAGTCCTGAATGCTGTGAACTTGTCGCCAAAGAGTTCCAAGGCATGTTTTTGCAAAGCTGGAGCGAACTCATCGCGGTAACGCTCATAGTCACTCATTAATGTAGCCGTGTATTGGATGGCATAGGTGGTGCCACCGGTGTCTTCATCACCAATCAGTCGCAAAATCTTGTTTTCAACAAACATGCCCGTAGCCATTACATCGGGTATATGGGTTTCCTGCATCCATTTAAGCCACTCGGCTCTAACCGAGTTATCGATGTTAACGGTTACGTTGTATATGATCATGCGTTGGGTTTTGATTGGTTAAAATTACTAAATGAGTAGGATAAATTGTTTTTGATTTGATCGGGTATTAAATCCTTACCATTTTGCTTAATCTGTTGTTTTTTATTGCCTCTTGCTATCACCCAAATTATGCAAGTCCGATAACTATAAGGCTTCTGCTTTTTTGTCACTTTTTGCTTGCCCCCCAAGGGCATCACGAACGCTAACCGTTTGATTGGTCTTGTCGCACAAGGCTACCCCCCCGGGCCGACCAATCTTACGGTTCGCACCGTTCGTGGACAAGCCACCCGGCTATGGATTGGAAATTTTGGGTAAAAAATTTTCATTTTGTTCCAATCAAACATCAACGCTGGCTGAGTAAGTGAGCATAGCGAACGCATCGAAGCCAGCGAAACCACCACCCACTGCCACCGCCTCCCGCTATCATTCCCCAACCTTTCCTATCTTTAGTTCATGAAAAACAATCGCTTGTTCATTGTAGGCATATTCTGCCTGGTTCTTGCATCGTCCTGCCAAACAAAATCCCCTAAAATTCCAGGTTCGTTTCGTTCGCTGTCTGATTGGAATCGTGAAAGGGCTTTTCCTGAAAACAATATCAACATGCGCTCATACTCCAATGCTTTTGCTCAATTGAGTCAAGAGCAGTCGCGCACTGCAACCTTCCCCGGTCAATGGGAGGCCATAGGCCCTAAAAATTTCGGTGGGCGAACGCTTTGCCTGGCTTTTAATCCGCAAAATCCAAACACCATTCTAGCGGGATCCGCCTCGGGAGGTTTGTGGATAAGCTACAACGGTGCCAACGGGCCACAAGCATGGCAACCCGTAGCAACGGGATTTCCCGTTCTCGGCGTTGCCTCTATCGCATACAATCCTGCCGACAGCAACGAAATTTATATTGGCACCGGTGAGGTTTACAATTATCAGAATACCGGCACTGGCTGGGCCAACCGTGTTACGCGAGGCACCTATGGCATCGGTGTATTGAAGACTGTGAACGGCGGTGCAACATGGGCTAAAAGCATCGATTGGCAATATGCCGATTTGCGCGGAGTGCAAGACATCATCGTTAATCCGCTGCGACCCGCTACGGTATTTGCTGCAACTACCGAAGGCATTTACAGAACTTATGATGCCGGAGCAAATTGGACGCTTGTATTGGACAAGAAAATGGCAACCGATCTGCATTTCATGCCAGGAGATACATCTATTATGATGGCCGCTTTGGGAAACTCCTTTTCCCTTGATCCTGGAATCTATCGCTCCACAAATGGTGGAACCTCTTTTACCAAGCTCACCTCCGGGCTGCCTGCATCATGGTCGGGTAAGGCGCTGCTCGACGTATGTCAAACCGATAACACTGTTTGGTACGCCTCCATTGCCGATCAACTAGCAGGGTTGGGATTGTTTCGGTCTGACAATGGAGGTCTTGATTGGCTTCAAGTAAATCCATTGGATTTCCAAACCTACCAAGGTTGGTATTCACACGATGTGTCTGTGAACCCAAACAACTCCGAGGATCTGGTTACTGCTGGAATCGATATGTATCGATCATTGGATGGTGGAAGCAATATCATCAAACAAACCTATTGGTATAATTGGGATTTCTCCATGACTACCGTCGGCGGCTCCGAAGGACCTCCCGATTATGTCCACGCCGACATTCATCGCGTGTATCGTCATCCCAGCAATGGCAACCATGTTTGGTTAGCTACCGATGGCGGTATTTTCCGCTCGTTCGATGGCGGTGATACTTATGAAGCCTCCAATGGCGGTTATCAAACACAACAGTTCTATCAAGAGTTCTCTTGCTCCAATACTGATTCGCTGTTTGCCATAGGCGGTATGCAGGACAATGCAACGGCGGTTTACGAGGGGAATCTTGGTTGGCGTCGTGTCATAGGTGGCGATGGACTTTCCACTTCCATACATCCAACAAATGATCAGATCGTTTACGGTTCATCCCAGTATTTGAATGTCGATATATCGACTGACAAAGCTCAATCCTTCGGCGGAGTTTCCATTCCTGGAAGCAGCGCGTTTCCCAACACCATTTTTGCCGGACCTTATGCCTTAAGTAAATCCAATCCGCAGGTGTTGTATGCTGGTCGCTCTGTAATTTACAAAAGCACCAATGGCGGACAATCCTTTTCGCAAACCAATGCTGGCAATCCGCTCGATGGCAATCCAGCCTTGTCGGTTACCATCAATCCTACGGACCATAACGATGTTTGGGTAACTACCGCTCCAGTAGTCAATAACACTCCGGGCATTTTCCGTACTTTAAATGGAGGTACTACATGGACGAATGTTACTGCTAACCTACCGAACCGCTATTACAAGGATGTTGCCATTAGTCCAACAAATGCAACGCATGTTTTGGTCGCTCTTTCAGGATTTGGAACCTCGCACTTGTATCAATATCAATCGTCCTCTGCAACGTGGGTTGCAGTTGGTGGCGGTTTGCCCGATGTGCCAACTAACAGCATTACCTTCGATCCATTGAACAGTCAAATCGTTTACGTAGGCAACGATCTCGGTGCCTTCGTTTCCATTGATGGTGGTTTGGATTTCCAGCCGTTTAATGTTGGTTTGATAGATGCTACGATGGTGTTTGACATCGCTGTGTCGCCATCCAACAGGAAAGTCCGACTAGCCACCCATGGCAAAGGAGTCTTCGAACGCGATATGCTGCCAGTAAATATTACAGGACTGCCATCATTGAGTCCAGCCGATTGGAGTTTGCTGCCTAATCCTGCAACCGACTATTTTATGGTCGATTGGAGTAGGGCTTCGAAAATGCAGTTGCGAGTGTTCAATGCGAACGGGCAGATGGTGTTATCGCAAACGGTAAATCGTGGAGCTACACGTGTATTGGTTGATGAATGGACTCCTGGTATTTATTTCGTGGAGGCCACCGCAAATGGAAAATCCTCAGTGAAGAAGTTGTTGGTGCGATGATTTAACCGTCGCCGCGTAGCTTTCTGAAGCGTTTGCGTGCTTCCACGGTGAAAAGTGATCCTGGATATTTGTTCAGGATCATTTCATACAAAGCCTTGGCTCCTTCTTTGTCGTTCATGCGGATTTCGGTCATCTCGGCCAAGCGAAACATGGCATCGTCGGCCAGTATGTCGTCTGGATAACTCTGGAACACTTGCGAATAAAGCTCGGCGGCCTTCGTGTAGTTGCCATTCTTGGAATATATAACCGCTTGCTTAAACCAGATTTCATCGGTTAATGAATGTCCGGGCCACGAAATCAGCAATGAATCAAGTGTGGCAAGTGCTTCTTTACGGCGATTACAAAAATCATACAGGTCG
>JBKDSL010000051.1:0-6852 GCA_046340555.1 Bacteroidota bacterium | reverse complement strand
CCCTATTACGAGGGAGACATTTCCTCCAAGCTACACTCTCTGGATCTATCCAAAGGCGAATACAAAAGCGTACATGATGCTTTAATCAACTTCATTGTAGAAGAAGCCAACAAGCAATCCGCAACTAAATTGGGCTGGAACGACTTGTTAGTGGAAGACGACCCCTACCTGCCTATCATCACCATCCGCACCAGCGACAAACACTTGCTGACCGCACTGTTCAACCTGAAAAATGTTCGCTACATAGAGCCATTGGATTACCGTCCCGCCTCCCATAACAAAGTGATGTCAACATCCGGATTTAGTCCCAGTACGGAACCATTAAACACCGCTGATTACACCACCATCACACCAAACGCCGTATTGCCTTGGAACTTCAATTACCATAACATTTCTCAAGCTTGGACATTGGCACAAGGTAGCGGTATCACAGTGGGTGTTATTGATGCAGGATTGAGCTCCGCCCAACCCCTACTCGGCTCCCAATTCAACAACGGCGACTCCAACGTAGGTAGAACCTTGTTAGCTGAATACACATTTGGGACATCTGCATACACCGGCTGCTCGCATGGCACAAGCATGACATCTCAAGTTGTTGGACCACGCAACAACCAAGGCGCGGCAACTGGTGTTGCCTACAAAAGCAACCTGTATTTCATTAGAGGTTGCGAGGATGTGGTACTGGATTTATCATCGGAACGAACGGCTGTTAAAAACGCTTGTACACGCTTGGGCAACAACCGAAATGTGAAGGTTATTTCCATGAGCATTGGCACGCCATTCTCCAGCAGCGTGCTCAAAGACGGTGTTGATTACGCGTATGGAAAAGGAAAACTGATCCTGGCTGCGGCTGGCACCTCTCTTGATTTTACCACCTGGTACGGTGTGATTTATCCTGCCGCGTACTCCTCTTGTGTGGCAGTAACAGGAGTTAACGATAACGGAGCCACTTGCGCCTCGTGCCACGACGGCAGCCAGGTGATGTACACCATCGTGATGGAACGGGCTGCGAACAGCAACCGTAATTCTTTGGCATTACCTCCATCCGGAACAACCCCCAATTACATCGGCGGAAGCTCATCGGCCACTGCCACGGCTGCAGGTATTGCCGCCGTAGTTTGGAGTGCCCGTCCCCGCATGTCCCGTGCTCAAGTAATGAACTGCCTGACCTCTACAGCCCAATTCTATCCTACTAGAACCACCTCTAAAGGATTTGGAAACCTGAATGCATTGGCTGCCACCAATTTTGCAATAGCAAACTACTGATTTGAAATACAGCACCTTAACTCTCGAAGCCGTTCCGTTTGGAGCGGCTTTTTTGTTGTCAATCCGTAAATAAAACCACGTTGTACCTCACTATCTTTACACATCATATTACGCCACATCTATGAACCAAGTCCGTCGTTTCTTCTTCTGTTTCATATCCATGAGCACTTTGGCCTTTTCTGCCTCAGCCCAAAGTATTCAAGCAGTGTTCACGCATTGCACCTTTTACTCTCCCGAACAAGGTCCCTATGTTGAGACCTATCTTTCGGTAGTTGGTAACAGTGTAAAGTATGCTCTTACAAACAATGGAAAATACCAAGCGGCCATTGAAGTAGGAACCACCTACAAAAATGCCAACGGCAATGTTGTTCATACTGACCGATACAATTTACTTAGTCCGGAAGTGACTGATTCTACAAAGAACGCATTCAACTTCCTTGACCAGCAAAGGGTTCAATTGCCCAACGGACAATACACGTTGGAGCTTACAGTACTGGATAAAAACCGTGGTACAAAGCCGGCAACCATCAATAACGCCATAAAACTGGAATACTACGACAATATCATTGCAATATCAGATATTCAGTTGGTGGACCAGTTTACTCCAAGCGCAGCCACCTCCATGATTACCAAAAGCGGATACGATGTGGTGCCATTTGCAGACAATTTCTATCCGCCCTCAATCGAAAAAATCCGTTTTTATGCAGAGGTTTATAATACCAACAAGGTTTTGGGTGAAAACCCATATCTGCTTTCATTCCATATCGAAAGTGAAGAGTCGAAACGTAAGCTGGATAACCTGAGTGGATTTGTGAGGCAACAAGCTGCACCTGTGAGCGTGATGATGCGCGAGATTTCAATCAAGGATCTTCCTTCTGGAAACTACAACCTGATTTTGGAGGCAAGAAATAGTCAGAATGAAATTTTGGCTACTAAATCCGTTTTCTTCCAACGCAGTAACCGATTGTCATTACCTGAAGGAGATGACTTCAGCAAGCTGGTTGTGACCAACACATTTGCCTCCGCTTTCGCCAACAAAAACGAACTCACAGATCATATTTTGTCGCTTGTTCCAATAGCTAGCAGCATCGAACTCATCTTTATTGACAACCAATTGAAGCTTTCGGAACTGCCGCTTATGCAAAAGTTCTTCTACGACTTCTGGCTTCGTCGCAGTCCGGTGAGCCCAGAAAGTGCATGGATTGCATACCGTACAGAAGTGATCAAGGTTAACTCGGAATTTGGAACGAAGATTACTCGCGGATATGCCACCGAGCGCGGACGAGTTTACTTGCAATATGGAGCACCCAATACCATCAGCCGGAATTACACCGAACCAAGTGCTTATCCATATGAAATATGGCACTTTTACAAATTAGGCAATCAAAGCAATCGCAAGTTCGTATTCTACAACCCCGATTTGGTTACCAACGATTTCCAATTGCTCCACTCCGATGCTTTGGGTGAGCCGTTCAACAACCAATGGGAACTGTTGTTGCAAAAACGGAATACACAAACGAGAGACTACGACAATGAGTACAAGGGTGATTACTACGGCAACAAGGCCAAAGAGAATTTCACCATACCCAAATAAATACCATCAATCAGCCAAGGCTTATCAAGACTGCTGTTGTCATACTGAATTGGAATGGCCGAGGGCTGCTAGAGCGCTTTCTGCCGAAACTTTTGCCTACCCTCGGCCCTACAGCCGAACTTGTTGTGGCCGACAATGCCTCCACGGATGATTCTGTTGATTGGATGCGCACCCACTACCCTTCCGTACCTATCATCTGCAACAATGTCAACTTGGGATTTGCCGAGGGCTATAATGAAGCTTTGAAATCGGTAGATGCCGATTACTATCTTTTGCTGAATTCAGATGTGGAGGTTACACCCGGTTGGCTTGAGCCGCTTGTAAAAGCAATGGATGCCGACCCGAAACTGGCTGCTTGTCAACCCAAGATACTTTGGGAAAAACAACGAGACCAATTCGAGTACAGCGGTGCCTGCGGTGGATTCATCGATCATTTGGGCTATCCATTCTGTAGAGGTCGAGTGTTCGGAAATTTGGAGCACGATCATGGACAATATGAACAACCATGCGATATATTTTGGGCGTCTGGGGCATGCATGATGGTGCGTTCCGCTGTTTACAAAGAGCTCGGAGGTTTCGATCCGGTGTTTTTCGCTCACATGGAAGAGATTGATTTCTGTTGGCGCATGCGCAATGCAGGATTCAATATCAGATGCATCCCAGAATCTGTAGTATATCACGTTGGAGGAGCCACCTTGCCCAAGAACAACTCGCGCAAAACGTTTTTGAATTTTTGCAACAACTTATCCATGCTTTTTAAAAACCTGCCTAGAGAACGTTTATATCGTGTAATTGCCCTTAGGTTGGTTTTGGATGGAATTGCAGGAATCAAGTTCGCAACAGAGGGGCATTTCAAGGATTGTTTTGCCGTAGTCAAAGCACACTTTGCGTTTTACAACCGGGTGATGACGGGTAAACTTATACGCAGCCGAAACACCATTACTAACCACAATACGATTTACCCCAAAAGCCTGGTTTGGCAGCACTATGTGCGAGGGATTGATAAATTCTCGGATTTGAAATTTAGAAACTGATACCATCATGAAAATAATTTGTGTTGGACGCAATTACGCGGAACATGCCAAGGAATTGAATAATCCGGTAAACGATAAGCCGGTTATCTTCTTGAAACCCGAAACCGCACCATTAATAGGCAAGCTGCCGTTTTTCATTCCAGACTTCTCCAAGGATGTACATCACGAGGCCGAAATCGTGGTGCGCATCAATAAAACAGGCAAAAACATCGAAGAGAAATTCGCGCATCGGTATTATGATGATGTAACTATTGGGATTGATTTCACAGCACGCGATTTGCAATCGGAGTTGAAAAGCAAAGGGCTACCATGGGAACTTGCAAAGGCATTCGATGGTTCTGCACCTTTTGGCGAATTCATTCCCAAGGAAAGCGCCATGCATGAAGGTGCAATCCATTTCCACTTGCTTAAAAACGGCGCAGTGGTGCAACAAGGAACCTCTGCTGACATGATTTTCCACATTGACCGCATCATCTCATTCGTTTCTGAGTATTTCACCTTGAAAATCGGAGATCTGATATTCACAGGAACCCCAAAGGGAGTTGGTCCGGTCAAGCCAGGCGACTTGCTGGAAGGCTTCATCGGCGATAAGCGATTATTGGAAGTGAAAGTCAGGTAACATTGAATCAATCTTTGTAAATTAGCGACAATGTCCATAAGGCTTTTCAAAAGGTTATTACTTATCATGCTAATAGCATGGTCGGGGATTGGACATGCCACGCACATAGTAGGTGGCGAGTTATACTATCGGTATTTAGGCAACAACCAGTATGAGATCCAACTGACGGTGTATCGCGATTGTTTTTATGGTGTTCCTCCTTTTGACGAGCCTGCCTATGTTGGGGTTTGGGACGTTAACAACAATTTACTGAATACGCTTTACCTCTATACCAATGGTGATTCTGCGACGGTACCCCCTATCATCAACTCGCCTTGTTTTATTCCACCTACGAATGTCTGTTATCGGGTAGCCAATTACCGAATCACCGTTAACCTACCCCCTATTCCAGGAGGATATCAACTCACTTATCAGCGATGTTGTCGCAATCAAACCATTCTGAATATTGTAAGTCCACTAAGCACAGGCGCCACTTTCTACGCAACTATACCAGGTAACCCGATACCTAACAGTAATCCCGTTTATAACGCGTTACCCCCTCCCTTCATTTGCTCAGGACTTCCATTTGTTTTTGATCATTCAGCCACTGATGTGGATGGAGACTCTTTGGTGTATGAGATTTGCACACCATATGACGGCGCCTCGCAACAAGATCCGCAGCCATTGCCACAAAACTTCCCCCCTCCATACAACCAAGTAACCTATCAAAATCCTTTCAATACCGGCAATCTTCTTGGCGGAACTCCCCTGACCATTGATTCCCAAACCGGCTTGCTTACAGCCACACCCAATACGATTGGTCAATTTGTAATTGGCATTTGTGTTCGGGAATATAGAAACGGCGTTTTGCTTAGTACCACTCGGCGCGACTATCAGTTGAATGTGGTGGCTTGTCCATCATTAGTGGTGGCGGCATTGCAATCACCTTCGTTGGTTTGTGGTAGCAACACGGTGCAATTCACTAACAATAGTTTTGGCGCTTCCAGTTACCAGTGGAATTTCGGAGACCCAACCACCACCAACGACATTTCAAGCGCCATCAATCCATCCTATACATATCCTGACACTGGAACGTACACTATTTCCTTAGTTGCTTTCTCGTTATTCAATCCAGGTTGTTCTGATACCACAATCGGCACCGTTACCATATTGCCTGATTATGTTGCAGATTTTGGATTCAGTCTGAACAATTGCTCCTATTTGGTGGCTTTCAACGATTCATCCAACAATGCCAGTGGCGTTACCACTCAATGGAGCTGGAACTTTGGCGACGGCAGTCCGTTGGCTAACATAACCGATCCGAGCCATGCCTTTCCTGGACCTGGAAATTACACGGTAACACTTACGGCAACATCTGCCTTGGGTTGCGTAGAAACGATATCTCGCGTGATCACTATCCCTCAACAAGTTACATTGACCACTTCATCATCATCGGTTGCATGTTTCAATGATTGCAATGGAATTGCGGTGGCAGTGGCGAGCAATGGAGTTGCTCCATACTCTTTTCAATGGAACGACCCCAACTCGCAAACCGTTCCCATTGCAACTAATTTGTGTGCAGGAACCTACACGGTAACAGTTACTGATGCTATCGGATGCACTTCGGCGCAACAAGTATCTATAAACAGTCCAGCTCCGTTGGTTGCCATAGCCAATGCTACATCTGCGTACTGCAACGGTGCTTGCATCGGTACCGCCAACGTGAATGTGTCTGGTGGTACTGGTCCATTCACTATTGCATGGAACGATCCGCAACAACAAACAGGAAGCAGCATTGGCAATCTATGCGTTGGCAGCTATCAAGCAACTATTACAGACGCCAACGGATGTTCTACTGTTTCGGATACGGTAGATGTGCTATTTGAGTCATTTGTTCCGGATGTAGATGCTACAGTTTCGGATGATACTATTTATGTAGGGCAAACTGTTAACTTGAGCACAACCACAAATGCGAATGGCGTGCCAACATATTACTGGAGTCCAGCTCAAGGATTGAGTACCCCCAATGATGCCAAGCCAACGGCTTCGCCCACGCAAAACACAACTTACCTTGTAACCATGACTGACCCATTGGGATGCAGCAACACGGACACGGTAACCGTGGTAGTGGAAGTTGTCATTTGCGAAGAGCCCGAGATTTTCGTTCCCAACGCGTTTACGCCCAATGGCGATCAAAACAATGACCGTGTATTTGTGCGTGGTAATACCATTCGCGAGTTGGTTTTCCGCATCTACAATCGTTGGGGTGAGAAAGTGTTCGAGACCAACGATCCTGCGATCGGATGGGATGGAACATACGAGGGAAAAGCTGCTACACCGGCAGTTTACGTGTATTACCT
>JBKDSL010000050.1:0-6509 GCA_046340555.1 Bacteroidota bacterium | reverse complement strand
GGTTATGACAACTGCGGCGCGTGATTTTATCACTCCGTTGACGCTTTCCACGCTTTCTGGCAAACCAGTTCTAACCAGGTTCAACGATCCCGAATCAGGCCTTTGGAACAATCATGTGGAGCTCGGATTGTGGGCTGATTTGATGTTGATCGCGCCCTTGTCAGCTCATACAGCGGCAAAACTTGCCTCCGGATTTTGCGAGGATTTGCTGGCAGCAACATACTTATCCGCTCGGTGCCCCGTTTTTGTAGCTCCAGCAATGGACCACGATATGTATCAACATGCAGCCACCCAATCCAATTTGAGTAAACTCAAAGATTCAGGCTGTAATATCATTGGGCCCGAATTTGGTGAGTTGGCAAGTGGATTAATAGGACAAGGTCGACTTACTGAACCAATTGATATATACAATCATATATTAAACTACCTAAAGTATAAGAATAGCTTAAATGGGAAACGAGCAATCGTATCTGCCGGACCAACTCGTGAAGCTATTGATGCAGTTCGATACGTTTCAAACAGCTCAACTGGAAAGATGGGAGTGGCCATTGCAAATGAATTGCACGCCAGAGGTTGTAAGGTAGATTTGGTTTGTGGTCCAGGTGTTACTGAACCAATCCACCACGGAATTGCCATCCATAATGTTGTAACTGCATCCCAAATGCACGCTACCTGCATGGAGCTTTTCCCAAAAGCAGACCTATCCATTATGGCAGCAGCCGTGGCCGATTATGCTCCATCCAACCCTGTTTCCCATAAAATAAAGAAAGAAGCTGGGAGGGAGGCACTGACCTCGGTTGACTTTATACCTACCAAGGATATACTTTCCGAAATGGGTAGTCATAAAAAAACGAACCAATTCCTAGTTGGTTTCGCCTTGGAATCCGACAATGAAGTAACCAACGCAACACAGAAACTACAAAACAAAAACCTTGACCTTATTATATTAAATTCGCTACGTGATGAAGGTGCCGGTTTTGGAACCGACACCAATAAGGTAACATTAATTTCCAAAAGCGATGAAATATTGCCATTGCCTTTGCAATCGAAAAAGTCGGTTGCAAATGAAGTGGTGAGTTTCATAACAACCAAAATGGCAAAATGAAAAAGATCTTTTCCTTTTTAATGCTTTGCACACTGGCAACATATTCCACATCGGGCCAGGAGCTTAATTGCAATGTTACTGTGCTGTCGCCTCAAATACAAAGTAGCGATAAGAAAGTATTTACCACGCTGCAAACAGCCATTTATGAGTTCATGAACAATACTCGCTGGACCAACGATCAGTTTGGAAACCAAGAACGCATAGAATGCAGTATCCAACTCAATGTTACCGATCGAGTATCTTCAGACGATTTCAAAGCTACGATTCAAATTCAATCAAGAAGACCGGTATACAAAACCTCATACTATTCTCCCATTATTTCATTGAATGACGAAAACCTGCAGTTTCGCTATATAGAGTTTCAAACCTTGGAATTCAATGAAAGTGCAACCAATCCCAATCTTGTGGCGGTATTGGCTTATTATGCATACATCATTATTGGCATGGACTACGATTCTTATTCACCTTTGGGTGGTACAACCTACCTCCAAAAGGCCCAGTCCATTGTTTCCAATATGCAAAACAGCCCTGAAAAAGGTTGGCGTGCATTCGAAGGAAGCCGCAATCGTTATTGGCTCGCCGAAAACCTGAACAACCCAGTCTTTAGGCCCGTCCGCTCATTGCTTTATGATTATCACCGAAAGGGCATGGATATACTTTCAGACAAGAAGGATGATGCCATTAATACGATAGCAGAATCAATTGAAGGACTCCGACCTGTTTTCAATGATAAACCGGGTAACTATTTGATGCAATCACTCTTTTTCGCCAAATCGGATGAGATTGTGAACGTTTTCGGAGGGGCTTTCCCCGAAACCAAGACCAGGATGATCAATACGCTAAGTGAATTTGATCCTGCAAACGGTACCAAATACCAAGGAATATTGAACAAAAAGTAAACTCTTGGGAAACCCGTTTTGACATGCTCACCAGGCTACATATTTCCAATTATGCATTAATTGACGACCTGACCCTTGATCCCCAAAACGGAATGACTGTAATTACGGGAGAAACGGGAGCGGGTAAATCCATTCTGCTCGGAGCTCTCTCCTTGATTTTGGGTTCAAGAGCTGATAGCAATGCGCTCGCTGCTTCTGGTAAAAAATGTGTGATTGAAGCTGACTTCAATTTAAAAGGCTATGACTTAAAACCCTTTTTCGTAGCCCATGATCTGGATTACGAAGAATTAACCACTGTTAGAAGAGAGGTTTCTACTGAAGGAAAATCAAGGGCTTTTGTCAATGATACACCTGTCAATCTCTCCAATCTCAAGGATATGGGTTCTCGATTGATAGACATCCATTCTCAACATGAGACCCTAACAATTAATAATTCGGAATTTCAAATGCACGTGGTGGACTCCCTCGCAGGTTGTACCGACCAAGTGAAAAAAATGGCTTCCATTTTCATGAATCACAAAAGTGCAATACTAGAGCTTGATGAATTGAAAAAGGAAAAGGCCAAGCTTGAATCAGAAAGCGATTTCAATCGCTACTTGCTGGAGGAGTTGGAGTCTGCCAATCCTAAAATTGGAGAATTGGAGGCACTCGAATCAGAACAGCAAATGTTGGAAGGAGCTGAAGGTTTGCAAACCGCAGTAGCTTCTGCATTGAACAGCTTACAGTCCGAACCTGTAGACATCCAAGGAACAATACTTAAAATCGTCAACAATCTATCTCCCTTGTCTTCTGTTTACCCATTTGTCAAAGAATGGATAAATAGGCTCAAATCGGTTCAAATCGAATTGAAAGACTTGGCCTCGGACATGGAGCATGGAGTTGAGTCGATTAATCTTGATTCAGAAAAATTGTCTCGGATCAATGACCGAACAGATTTGCTTAACCTCTTATTTCTAAAGCATCGAGTTGATAGCATTGATCAATTGATTGAAATCAAGAACAGGCTTACCGATTCCTTCATAGGAAATGAAAATTTAGAGCAACGTATTAAATCCCTCGAATCAAAAGTCAATAGTTTGCACGAAGAAATTTCCTTGATGGCGGTTGATATCCGGAAAATGCGAACCAAATCCATCGCTGGTATCAAGAAGAACGTTGGCGATTTGTTGAAAGACGTTGGATTGAATAACGCCCAATTCGATATCGATCTGCAGCCATTGCCTAAGGGCGTTTTCCGTGAGAACGGGGGGGATAGGATTGAGTTCCTTTTCAGTGCCAATAAGGGCGCCTCGTTGAAGCCAATCGACAAAGTGGCATCTGGAGGCGAGCTTTCAAGACTCATGCTTTGCATCAAATCCCTATTGGCTGAAAAAGCGGGCCTTCCAACGCTGATATTTGATGAAATCGACACAGGTGTTTCCGGAGAAACAGCTCACAAAATTGGTTCGGTAATCAGGCAAATGGCACAAGGCAGACAAGTCATGGTCATAACCCATTTGCCTCAAATGGCAGCTCATGGAAGCGATCACTTCTTTGTTTCTAAGAAAGTGGTTTCAGGGAAAACCCAAACCCAAGTGGTAAGGCTATCCAAGGAACAACGAATTGACGAACTCGCCAGGATGTTGAGCGGAGAACTACTGACTGAGGCTGCACGCGCAAACGCCCGTGAGTTGTTGGCTTATGGTTCTTGAATTTATTGAATATCAAAATGTTGAGCCTTAACTGTAATTAGCGTAATTTTGTTCCTCATTTAAAAACTATCCATATGTCAAACGGACTGCTTAAAGGAAAAAAGGGAATCATCTTCGGCGCATTGGATCCTAACTCCATTGCTTGGAAGGTAGCCATGCGAGCACATGAAGAAGGGGCTCAATTTACACTGACAAATGCGCCAGTGGCCATGCGATTAGGCGCCATCAATGAGTTGGCCCAAGCAACAGGTTCCCAAGTGATACCGGCGGATGCCACATTGAATGAGGACTTGGAAAAGCTCTTCACAACCTCTATGGAGATATTGGGAGGTAAGGTTGATTTCGTGCTTCATTCCATTGGAATGTCGCCGAATGTCAGAAAAAGCATACCCTACACCGATACCAATTACGATTTCTATCACAAAACTCTCGACATATCTGCAATGTCGCTGCATCGTGTTTTGAGGACAGCCATGAAGTTGGATGCAATAAACGACTGGGGCAGCGTGGTGGCTCTTACCTATATAGCTGCTCAGCGTGTGTTTCCTGATTATAATGATATGGCTGATGCCAAAGCGCTGTTGGAATCCATCACCCGCTCTTTCGGATATCATTATGGTAAAGCCAAAAAAGTACGCGTTAACACTATTTCGCAATCGCCTACACGTACCACTGCCGGTAGCGGAGTGAAAGGTTTCGATGGATTTTTCACTTTTGCCGATCGCATGTCTCCGCTTGGAAATGCGTCTGCCGAAAGCTGTGCCGATTATTGTATTTCGATGTTTTCCGATCTTACCAGAATGGTTACCATGCAAAACCTGTTTCATGATGGAGGTTACTCCTTTACTGGTGTCAGCCAAGACATAATGGATGGAATCAAGGAGTAGAAGAAGTTTAATCCAATAAAAAAGCGGCTATCCTTATGGGTAGCCGCTTTTGTTTAAGAGCGAAACGGAATCAGTTTTCTTCCTTCTTTTTCTTAGACTTTGGTGAAGGAGCCGAGGCTTTGGTCACCGTTGGTTTAAGTGTGTTGTTATCCGTGTCGAAGTCCAGCATGATTTGGTCTCCTTCCTGCAACTCGCCCTTGATGATTTCTTCGGCGAGCACATCTTCCACATATTTCTGGATAGCACGCTTCAATGGTCTAGCACCGAAATTGGCATCAAAACCCTTATCGGAGATGAAGTCTTTTGCTTCTGTGCTGAGTTGAAGTTTGTATCCCATATCGGTAACGCGCTTGTACAGGTGGTCCAACTCGATGTCGATGATGCGGTGGATATCCTCTTTGCCAAGCGAATTGAAAATGATAACATCGTCAATCCTGTTCAAGAACTCGGGAGCAAAGGCCTTTTTAAGCGAGCTTTCGATTACAGAGCGGGCATTTTCTTCGGAAGCATTGACGCGTGCAGCGGAGTTGAATCCAACACCTGTGCCGAACTCTTTCAATTGGCGAGACCCAATGTTTGAGGTCATGATGATGATGCTGTTCTTAAAATCCACTTTGCGTCCCAGGCTATCTGTCAGTTGGCCATCATCCAAAACCTGAAGGAGCAAGTTGAACACATCCGGGTGGGCCTTCTCAATCTCATCCAACAATACGATGGAGTAGGGCTTACGTCTAACCTTTTCGGTTAGCTGTCCACCTTCTTCATATCCAACATATCCGGGAGGCGCTCCAATCAATCTGGAAACAGCGAATTTTTCCATGTATTCACTCATGTCGATTCGGATGAGAGCATCTTCCGTGTCAAACAGGTATCTGGCAAGTTCCTTGGCCAATTCAGTTTTTCCGACTCCAGTCGGTCCAAGGAAAATGAAGGTGCCGATGGGCTTGTTGGGGTCTTTCAATCCCGCGCGATTACGTTGGATTGCCTTTACAACTTTGCGGATGGCTTCGTCTTGACCAATCACCTTGCCTTGTAACTCTTGAGGCATTTTGATTAGTCGGGTAGTTTCGGCTTGTGCAATACGGTGCACGGGTACCCCCGACATCATAGCAACAACCGAGGCAACATCTTCTGCAGTCACAGCATAACGTTGGTTCTTGGTTTCTTCTTCCCAATTACGTTTTGCAGTTTCCAGCTCATCCAACAGCTGTTTTTCGGTATCGCGAAGCCTTGCCGCTTCTTCGTATTTCTGGCTGCGAACAACCTTGTTCTTCTCCGATTTGATATCATTGATCTTGCCCTCCAATTCTATAATGTTGTCTGGGACATGGATGTTTGATATGTGAACACGACTACCTGCCTCGTCCAAAGCGTCTATGGCCTTATCTGGTAAAAAACGATCGGTGATGTAGCGCGAGGTAAGGGTCACGCATGACTTTATGGCATCATCGGTATAATTGACATGGTGGTGTTCCTCGTATTTTTCTTTGATATTATGCAGGATTTCGATGGTTTCATCCACGGAAGTGGGATCCACAATCACTTTTTGGAAACGTCGGTCGAGTGCACCGTCTTTTTCAATGTATTGACGATCTTCATCCAGAGTGGTTGCGCCAATGCATTGTATTTCACCCCTTGCCAAAGCAGGCTTGAACATGTTGCTGGCATCCAAAGAGCCGCTTGCTCCTCCAGCTCCAATGATTGTATGGATTTCATCAATGAAAAGTATCACGTCCGGCGACTTCTCCAGTTCATTCATCACCGCCTTCATACGTTCTTCAAACTGACCGCGATATTTGGTTCCAGCCACTAAAGAGGCGAGATCCAAGGTGACTATGCGTTTATTGAACAGGATACGGGATACTTTGCGTTGTACGATGCGCAGCGCCAAACCTTCTGCAATTGCGGATTTACCTACGCCGGGTTC
>JBKDSL010000049.1:0-3103 GCA_046340555.1 Bacteroidota bacterium | reverse complement strand
CAAAGGGTTGCTGACAAGCATCGCAATAATGCAGCGCCTTGCAAGCAGTTGAACCAAATGCACTAGTAAGATGGGTTTGGTTGGAACCACAAAAAGGACAAACAGTAGGTTTTCGCTTGCCACTGAGCAGTGATTTCAGATGATCTTCGGTCGACATCGAAGGTGGCGCAATACCATACTCACGAAGCTTACGCTTACCTTCTTCAGTCATCCAATCGGTTGTCCACGCAGGAGCTATTACCGTTCGAACTTTGAAGTTGGTAATGCCATGACTATTCAACACCCGGTTGATATCTTCTTCAATGACTCGCATGGCAGGGCATCCTGTGAAAGTGGGTGTGATGGTGATTTCAAGCATCCCATCTTTTTCCGTAACGCCCCGAAGAATTCCTAGATCCGCTATAGTAAGTACCGGCACTTCCGGGTCGGTTACCTCCTCGAGGATTTTCGTGATTTCAGCAATGGATTTTGGGGTCGACATCGTTACATCGTTACCACTTGGCACCAGGATAGGCGCGAGGCAAGAACTGCATCTCTGCAAGGATATACCCCAAGTGCTCGGTGTGGTTACCTTTACGACTTCCTACTCTTGTGAAACTATTGACCGATGGTATTTGTATGGTAGCCTCCGAAAAAAGCGTCTTAACATCTTGCTCCCATGATGCACGGACTTTTTTCATGTCAGCTGCAATTCCACCACTCAGCAAATCGGCGTCTACCTCATCTGCATCAAACAAGTCGTCTACAAAATACCAAAGCTTGTTAACCGCATCCTGTAAACGCTGATGGCTTTCTTCAGTACCATCGCCCAAGCGCAACATCCAATCGGCACTATGACGCAAGTGATAGGCTACTTCCTTTATGGATTTCTGTGCAAAAGCGCGGATAGCTTCGTCCGTGCTGGATGTAAGCTCGGAATATAAATGGAACAAATAAACGCTCATCAGGTATTGACGAGCCAAGGTGCATGCGAAATCTCCATTAGGCTGTTCCGTAAGCAACAAGTTGCGGTATTGTCGCGCATCACGCAGATATGCCAATTCATCTTCACTCCTTCCCTTTCCTTCAACCTGTCCGGCATACGAGTAAATGATGCGAGATTGTCCGATGTAATCGAGAGCGATGTTCGACATGGCGATGTCCTCTTCGAGTATGGGGCCATGTCCGCACCATTCTGATAACCGCTGACCAAGTATCAGCGATGTATCGCCCATGCGAAGGCAGTATTCAAACAATGCAGTGTTGCGATCCATCAGGAAATCATCTTGATGCCGTCGGGCGTCTTGTAAAAATTAGGGTTGCGATACACTTTATCGTTGGCAGGATCGAAGAACGGACCCATGTCCTCAGGTGTGGATGCGGTGATGCATTCAGAGGGAACCACCCAGATATTCACAGCTTCTTTCCGGCGACTGTAAACATCGCGGGCATTGGTGAGAGCCATTTCCGCATCGGGAGCGCGTACACTCCCTGCATGCTCGTGTGGATCACCCGATTTCTTTTGGGTAAAAACTTCCCAAAGTTTCCATTGTGTATTGTTGTCGACTGACATGTTGTGTGGTGTGTGTGGTGTTTGTATCAGGCGGCTGTAACCATCGATTTCTTGCGAGCATATTCGCGGGCTGCATCACGCACCCAACGACCTTCCTCATCAGCCTTGCGCCGAGCGCTCATGCGCTCATGGTTACAGGGGCCGTTACCAGCGACCACCGCATTGAACTCATCCCAATTGATTTTACCAAAATCATAGTGGCGGGTTGTTTCATTCCATTTCAAATCAGGATCAGGGATACGCAAGCCGATGGCTTCAGCTTGGGGAACGGTACGATCGATGAAACGCTGACGGAGATGATCGTTTGAATAGAGCTTCACTTTCCAACGCATCAGTTCGTCGCTGTTGGGTGAGCTCTTGTCGGATGGTCCTAACATCATCAATGAAGGCCACCAGAACAGATTCATGGCATCTTGTGCCATTTCCTGCTGCTCCTTGGTGCCACCCATCAGATATGCGAGCATTTGATATCCTTGCTTGTTATGGAAATTCTCCTCCTTGCAGATGCGAAGCATGGCTCGGGAGTAGGGACCGTAAGAGCATTTAGCCAATGCAGTTTGGTTCACAATGGCCGCTCCGTCTACAAGCCAACCGATGGCACCCATATCAGCCCACGACAACGTGGGGTAATTAAATATGGATGAATATTTAGCCTTACCGGTGTGCAATTGATTGATCATTTCGGCGCGGTCAATGCCCAATGTTTCGGTGGCGCTATAGATATAGAGTCCGTGGCCCGCCTCATCCTGAACCTTGGCCAAAAGAATGGCTTTGCGGGCCAAACTTGGGGCACGGGTTATCCAATTACCTTCGGGAAGCATCCCAACAATCTCGGAATGAGCGTGTTGCGACATCATCCGAATCAATTGCTTCCGATACCGCTCGGGCATCCAATCCTTGGGTTCAATAACCTCTCCGGAGTCTATCTTACGTAAGAATTCAGCTTCTCTTTGCTCTTCAGAAATCATAGCGAGTATAGGTTAAGTGGTTCAAAGTTACCAATTTTACAGCCATAAATTATTAACCGAAATCATCTGATTTCAATGATGTTAACAGAATCAAAATTGAAAATGTTTTGATGAAAAGTTCTCGAGAGGATTCAGTTATCAATATAATTAACTAGGCCAACCACCGTTTATAAGTAGTTGTTAAATTAACTAAACAGATATCATCTTTCTTTCAAGGATGGCTCCGTCAAGCATGCCTGTGATTACTTATTTGAAAGACGTTTTTAATAAATAGGCCATTGCATTATTTAAACGTTTATCTATAGTTCAAAATTTGCACCTCCAATTTTTCAAAATTATTTTCGCCATGGGGCGGGGACGCCAGTCCCCCGGCTTATTTAATTTGGCTGGGAGAGTGTTTTCGATTGAAATTATTGTTTTTGATATCATCCATTACCAGAGCTTTTCTTCCAGTTCAGTTATAAGCTCTTCTTGCACAAATGCGACTCATAGTTCGAATATTCTGATCAAATCACCAGAATACACAATGTAAGTCTTGCCGCTAGCAGGAGAAAAAAGTATGTAAACCACATGTTCCAGAAAA